>JAQCDI010000293.1 GCA_027620595.1 Bacteroidota bacterium
TTCGTGCCGCAGGGTATCGGACGGGTTGATCCGGGCAGCACGGACGGCGTGCACACTAACGGTGGTCAGCGCGATGGTCAGCGCCGCCAGGGAGGCCAGCACGAACAGTCCCGGCCCCATTTCGATGTGGAAGGCAAACGAGTCGAGCCAACGGCTCATGCCCCACCAGGCCAACGGCGCCGCCAGCAGGCTGGCCACGACCACCAGCACGGCAAACTCGCGCGATACCAGGCCGGCGATACCGCTGATGGAGGCGCCCATGACTTTGCGGATGCCGATTTCCTTGGTGCGGCGCGTGACCGAGAGCAGCGCCAGTCCGAAGAGGCCCATGCAGGCAATCAGGATGGCCAGTACGGAAGAGGTGGTCAGGATGGTCTGCCAGCGCTGCTCGGCCTCGTACTGGGCGGCGATGTCGTCGTCGAGGAAGACATACTCGTAGGGCTGGCCCGGTCGCACCTCGGTCCAGGTTGAGCGGATCCGTTCGAGCGCCGGTTCGACCGCATCGGGCTTGACCCGCACCAGGATGGCGCCCATGTAGTTGTAGTACTCGGGGTGCATGTTCATGACCGCCGGAACGACGGCTTCATGCAGCGAGCGGTAATGGAAGTCTTCCACCACGCCGATGATGACGGGGGATTCTTCGTAGATCCACTCGAGCCAGTTGGTGAGCGTGGCGCCCACGGGGTTCTCGATACCGAACTCGTCCACCAGGGCCTGGTTGACCACCACCGAACGGGTGCGATCCGACGGGAAGTCCCGGGAGAAGAAGCGGCCGTCCGCCATTCGCATGCCCATCAGGTTGAGGTAGTCGTGGTCCACACCGAAATTGTAGGCGCTGCGCGTGGCGCCGGAGGCATCCTGCCACGTGTTGCGGTCGCTGCCGCGCGTGAAGGAAGAACCGGTGCGCGCCACATGCGTGATCTCTGGGAAGGGCAGCAACCGATTACGGAACTGCTCGAGGACCCCGTCGGCATCGGCGCGGGAAACCCCATGGGCCTGGACGGCCACGACGAATTCGCGGTCATAGCCAAGATCCTTGTTGAACAGATAGTCCAGCTGCCGGGTCATGACCATGGTGGCCACGATCAGTCCGATCGAGATGGTGTACTGCAGGACCACCAGCGACCGGGTCAGCAGGTTCGACCGGGACACCGTCTGCTGTCCCTTCAGGACGCTGGCCGGTTGGAACCGGGACAGCACGAGGGCCGGATACCCTCCGGCCACCAGCCCCACGACGACCACGAGACTCAGCACGACCGTGGCCACCAGCAACGGTGAAGCCTGAAGCAGGCTGAGTTCGGCGCCAGCCATGCCGGAGAACCACGGCGTCAGCGCAACGGTCAGGACGGTGCCGATGGTCAAGGAAATCAACGCCAACATCGTGGACTCCCCGAAGTATTGCTTCATAAGCTGGCTGCGATGAGCGCCCAGCACCTTGCGCACGCCCACCTTCCGTGCGCGGCCTGCGGACTGCCCGACCGAAAGCGTCATGAAGTTGATGCAGGCAATGAGCAGGATCATCAGGCCGATGCCGCCCAGGATCCACGAGTACATGGGGTTGTGCCGGGGTGCTTCGTAGGGTGCCCAGACCTCGGGCGTCATGTGCAGATCGGAGAGGGGCTGCAAGCGGAAAGCCCACGCGTCGTCGCCTTCGGCTATTTGGTCGGAGCCGCGCAGGGCCTCCACATAGGGGCCAAAAATGCGCTCCGTGAATGCGTCTGAGGCGGCCAGCAGGTCGGCCGCTGTGGCTCCCGGAACGAGCAGCGCCCAGGTCGAAACGCGTCCGCCCCAGTTGTTGCCTCCAAGCTGCAGTCGCTCGTAGTTCTCGAAGTTGATCAGCGCATCGAAAGTGATGGAGGACGTGGAGGGCACATCCTCCGTCACGGCGGAAACGGTGAAGTCATACGTGTTTTCTCCCCGGGAAATGGACACCGTGCGACCGACGGCGTCCGAAATCCCCTGCGGATCGAGCCCGAAGAGCGCTACGGCCGTAGACCGGGTCACGACCATCTGGTCCGGTGAAACCAGCGCCTCGGCGGCGTCCCCGGCAACCACGGGAAAGGAGAACATCTGCAGGAAGTCGTTGTGCACCTCGGCAAGCCGGAACCGGGTCACCTGATCCCCGACCTGGAGGTTCTGTTCCTGCGCCACATACGGCGTGGCCCGCTCCACTTGCGGGAAGGACTGCCGGAAGTCCTCGGTGAATCCGGGTGTCATCATGGCCTGGATCTGGATATCACCCGCCGGATCTTCCCACTGGAAATACGTGCGCACGATGCGCTCCTGGTCTGTGTGGAAGCGATCGAAGCTCCAGTGGTGATGCACCAGCATCAGGATCAGGGCGCAGCACGTCATGCCAAGGGCCAGCCCCGTGACGTTGACGAGCGTATAGGTGGGGTGGCGGCGCAGCGCGCGCAGCGCCACGGTCAGGTAGTTCTTGAGCATGGTCCGGGGTGGTTGGCGGAATTCTTCCCCCGTTGGACCGTTCCGCTGCCGGAATGGTTTGCAGGCAGGAGTACGGGCGAACCGAATGTCGGACGTCCCGGCCTCAGGCGGCGTCCCTCAAGGAGGCCACCGAGAGGTCCAGTATGCGGGCGCCAACAGCCACGAAGCCGGCGGTGAGGAGGAGTTCCACGTACCAGATCTGCAGGAATGGCAGCCAGTACCATAAGGCGAAGAGCCCACCCGCCAGCGCCGAGGTCAGGATGACCTGCCGCCATGCGTACGGCACAGGATAGTGCCCCTGGATGAGCCAGAGCAGCGAGAAGGCCATGACGGCATAGGCTGCCGTCGTGGACAGGGCTGCCGCCCACATGCCGAACCAGGGAACGATCGTGGCATTGAGCAGGAGGGCCACGGCGCTGCCGAAGAGCGTGGCGTGCATGAAGTACTTGGACAGCCCGCTGATGTAGGCCCCGGCCGAGAAATGGTAATACCACCCCTGGAATACGTAGCCGAGGAGGGCAATCGGGATGATGAACAGGCCCAGCCAGTACGGTTCGGCAATCAGGGTTCGCCCGCCTGGAAGAGGAATGGCTACCAGTTCATTGGCCAGGAAGGATACACCGAGGAAAGCGGCAAGCAGGATCAGGGTCAGGAGGCGGAAGATGCGCCCGAAAAGGGCAGGGGCATCCGCGTCTTCCTGACGCTGCAGGAAGAAGGGCTGCCACGCATAGCGGAACATCTGCACGAAAAGGGCCATCAGTACGGCCAGCTTGATGATCCCGCCGTAGACCCCGACCACGTGCCCGGTAAAGATGTCGTCGCCCAGGCGTGCGGCCCGCTCGGCGAGTTCGGGGTGGTTGGCCG
>JAQCDI010000294.1 GCA_027620595.1 Bacteroidota bacterium
GGGGTGTACTGGCCGATGGCCAACTGAACAACGGACCATCAAAAGGCTGTCCCACAACCTTTTGCGGTTCGCCCGTATACGACCGGCATGTCCGAACGCACCACCCTATCGTCCTATGAACGCCGGGCCCTCGAGGAAATCGCGGCCTGGCGCAATCCGCCCGAGACCTTCTGGTCCCGGGTGGGCAGCAAGGCGTCCGAGTCCTGGGGCGCAGTCACCGACCTGGCGCACAAGATCCCCGGATTCGACTGGACGCTGGAGAACGTGGTCTCCGGCGTGCTGGAACTGACCAACGAAATCACCCAGGATTCGGTCTGGACCGATGCCGTCATCAAGGACTTCCACGGCCTGGGCTACCCGATCTCGGGGCTCGCCGACATCCGCCAGCTGGACCTGGAGGACGTGGACGCCGTGCTCGAAGGCCTGGAGAAGAAGTATGTCGGGCTGGCCACGGTGGAAGGCGCGGCCACAGGATTGGCCGGCGCGGCCGGCATCGTACCGGATCTGGTGGCCCTGGTGGCGCTGAACCTGCGGGCCGCCGGTGAGACGGCCACGCATTGCGGCTTCGATACCCGGGATCCCGCCGAGCGCATCTACGCACTGCAGATCCTCGATGTCGTGGCCAGCTCGGGCAACACGACCCGGGACGTGACGCTGGCACCGGCCATGCGCTCGGCTTCGCGGTTCGCCCGTACCTACAGTACCGAATTCATCGAGCAGGTCGGCATCGGCAATCTGGTCGAGGGCATCGTTCGCCGACTCGGCATGAATCTGACTGAGAAGAAACTGGCCCAGATGGTGCCGGTGACGGGGGCGTTGCTCGGTGGCGGCCTGAATTACCTCTACACCACCAAGGTGTGCCGCGCCTGCCACAGCCTCTACCGCGAACGTTTCCTCGAAGCCAAATACGGGCCCGAGGTGCTGACTTCGGTCAGCGGCGCTGGATCCTGATCGGCGGGTCGGAAGATGCTCCCTTCCGGAAGCGGGCCACGAAGAAACCCTCCATCCGCTCCGACGGCAGTAGCCGGCAGCAAGCTGCGATCCGCGGATCAACCGGACCCTTGCCCCAATCGAGGAGTGCGTCCACCCGTTCGGGCACGTCGAACGTGACGGGTTCGATGTCCAGACAGTAGCCGAATGCCTCCAGGATGTGCGCCACGATACCCTCGTTTTCCTCGGGGGCCAGCGAGCAGGTCGAATAGACGAGCGTCCCTCCCGGCGCCAGCGCGTGGATGGCCGAGAACACCAGTCGGCGTTGCGTTCGCACCATCTCCTTGGTCTTGGACCGGTTCCAGAAACCATAGCTCTGCGGCTCGTCGAATCGGAAACGGCCTTCGCTCGAACACGGGGCGTCGAGCAGGATCCGGTCGAAATGCTCGGGACGGTAGCGCCAGACCTTGGTGCCGTCCTGCAGGAAGACCTTGACGTTGGATGCGCCGTTCCGCTCCAGGTTGTCCTCCAATCTGAACTTCCGCTTGCGTACGATCTCCACCGCTGCAATGTCCGCTTCTGGGGCCATGGCGGCCAGTTGCAGGGTTTTCGAGCCGGGCGCTGCGGCCAGATCGAGAAGCCGCACGCCGCCCTGAGGTTCGAGCACCCGGACGGGCAGCTGACTGGACAGGCCCTGAACATAGATCTTTCCCTCCTGCGCCGGTGCGGACGCCAGCAGGGCTTCCCTGTGGTCAGGATCGACCCAGCCGGCATCCTCCCAACTGATATATTTGTGATATATCAGGCCAAGGGCGTCCAAATCGGCCCAATTCCCTCCTCTGAGCGGGTTCAATCGAAACCAGGTCTGCCGCTCTGCAGACATGCCGTCCACGATCCGCTCCCACACGTCGGGAGCCAAAAGGTCCCGGTATCGGTCCACAAAAGCAGTGGGGAAGTCATCCGGAGTGGGCGTCACGGGAAACTGGCGGCGATTGGGGGGTTGAATGGCAGCGGACGGCTGGAATCTAGGCCAAATCCTTATTTAAGGGATCGTGGTTTCGGTGCGATATATGGAAGGTAGCGCGTCCGTTCGGATGGGCCCGCTGCGAGCCTTTCGAGCCCTCCTTCCCGAACGAAGCGACTCTTCATCATGAGCCATATGCGCGACGACGACGTCATCCGGTGTTCCTTTTGCGGACGTACAGCCCACGAGGTAACGTCCATGGTAGCCGGACCCGAGGTGTACATCTGTGACCGATGTATCAACGATGCCTCGGGAATCGTCAGCAGCGATGCCGCCACCCATGCGCCCTCTGCTGCTCCCCGACCCAAACGTCCGACCGCCTCGCGCGAACGACTCACCCCTTCGGAAATGAAGGCGGCCCTCGACGAATACGTCGTCGGTCAGGACCAGGCCAAGAAGGCCCTGTCGGTGGCAGTCTACAATCACTACAAGCGCATTGATGCCGCCGAGTACTACAGCGAATTCAATGACATCGAGCTCGAGAAATCCAACATCCTGCTGATCGGCCCCACGGGGACCGGCAAGACGCTGCTGGCCCGCACCCTGGCCCGCATCCTGGATGTGCCCTTCTCCATCTCCGACGCCACGGCCCTGACCGAGGCCGGCTATGTGGGAGAAGACGTTGAATCGATCCTGGCCCACCTGCTCCACGCTGCTGACTTCAATGTGGAACGTGCCGAACGAGGCATCATCTACATCGACGAGGTGGACAAGGTGGCCCGCAAGGCGGACAACGCTTCCATCACCCGGGACGTCTCGGGCGAAGGCGTGCAGCAGGCCCTCCTCAAGATCCTGGAAGGCACGGTGGCCGGCGTTCCCCCGAAAGGCGGACGCAAGCACCCGGAACAGAGCCTCATCAACATCGACACGTCGAACATCCTCTTCATCTGCGGGGGCGCCTTCGACGGACTCAACGAGATCATTGCCCGTCGGGTGTCCTCGAACTCCATCGGATTCACGGCCGACCGGACGAAGCGGATGGACAAGTTCGACCCGCGCATCTTCCAGCATGTCGAACCGGACGATCTGCTGCGCTTCGGCCTGATCCCCGAGCTGGTGGGCCGCCTGCCCGTGATCTCGGCCCTCGACAACCTGTCCGAGGACGCCATGCGCAGCATCCTGCGCGAACCCAAGAATGCCCTGCTCAAGCAGTACCAGAAGCTCTTTGCCATGGACGGCGTTGAGCTGCACTTCGACGACGGTGCCGTGGAAGCCATCGTGAAACGGGCCAAGGCCCTCAACACCGGTGCCCGCGGACTGCGTGCCGTACTCGAGGACACGATGCTGGACATCATGTTCGACATCCACTCGAAGAGCAAT
>JAQCDI010000012.1 GCA_027620595.1 Bacteroidota bacterium
CTGCCCCTTAACAAAAGATGGCCCGGCGCCCTGTAAGGCGCCGGGCCGTCTTCATTTTGTCCGGAATCCGGTTCGCCCGAATCCAATCAGGGCTTCGAGTTGGCGCCGCCTTCCACATGGCGATACTGGCTCAGATTGCCTGCGCCATCAAAGGCCACGACATCGTAGGCATCATAGTCGGCTGGGTCGCCCTGCTCCATTCCGGGGCTGCCGATGGGCATGCCCGGAACCGCCAATCCTTTGATTTCGGGACGCTCCTGCAGCATGCGGAGGACATCTTCGGCGGGAACGTGCCCTTCAACGATGTAGCCGTCGATGAGGCCGGTGTGGCAGGAGGAGAGGTCCCGCGTCACGCCGTTCTGCAGCTTGACCTGGTTCATTTCCGAGGTATCCCGCACTTCGACCTCAATACCGGCCGCCCGGATGTGGTCAATCCAGCTGGCGCAACATCCGCAGTTGGGGTCCTTGTAGACCACCATGACGGTGTTGGCTTCGTTGGACTGGGGAGATACAAAAAGGAAGAAGCCCGCCACGGCAAGCAGCAGGGTACTGGCGAGGATGATGGCCGGTTTGTTCACGGGAGTCAGCAGTTGGGTGGTGGAGAAGTCCTTGCCTATCGAGCGCGTGACGCTTTGTTTCCACCCGGGATACTTCCGATGGTGTACCTTGCAGCTTCAACCCACCGGCAGTCATCATGCGATACGCTTCCATTCTCGTCCTGCTCGCGGCTTCGGCCTGCACGAGCGCTCCGCCCGAAGCCCCCACCCTATCCGACCCTTCCTGGGCCTGGCAGTACCAGGACTCCACGGCCTTCTTCATCGGCATCCACGCCGTGGATTCCTCGACCGTCTGGGCAGCAGGTTCGAACGGGCGCGTGGTCCGCAGTACGGACGGCGGGCAGAGCTGGTCCACTTTTCGGGTTCCGGGCGCCGATTCGCTGCAATTCCGGGATGTGCATGCCTTCGACGGGGATAACGCCTTCGTCATGTCCATCGGCAACGGAGGCAATTCGCGCATCTACCGCACCGGGGACGGGGGTCAGAACTGGGAGCTCTCTTTCCTCAATGAGGACGAGAACGCCTTCTTCGATTGCTTCTCCTTCTGGGACCCCATGAATGGATTTGCCTTCTCTGATTCCTGGGAGGGCGAGTTCACCCTCATCCAGACCCCCGATGGGGGGCAGACCTGGAGCCGGATCGACCCCGTGTTGGTGCCGGACGCACATCCGGGCGAAGGCGCCTTTGCCGCCTCGGGAACGTGCGTCCAGACCTGGGGCGATCAGGTGGGCTGGTTTGCCACCGGCGCCTCGGCCGTCGATACGCGGGTCATCCGTACCCGGGATCGTGGCGCCTCGTGGAGCGAGACCGTCACGCCGATTGCCAGTCAGACTCCGACCGAAGGCATTTCCACCCTCAGTGTCCTCGATGCCGACCATCTGGCAGTCCTGGGCGGCGATTTCACGCAGCGTGACTCCATCTACGCCAATGTAGCCATCAGCATGGACGGCGGCGTGACGTGGACCCCGGCCGCGCCCGCGCCCATCGGCGGAAGCGTGTACGGTTCGACCTACATCCGGGGCGCAGCTACACCGACCCTCGTTGGCGTCGCGCCGACCGGCACGGCTTTTTCGACTGACAATGCGGCCTCGTGGCAGCGCATCGATGACACCAACTTCTGGACCATCTCATCGGCCGGGATCAGCGCCACGTGGGCGGCGGGCCCGGGCGGGGTGGCACGGCTCGTGGGCAGCGACACAACCCCATAGCGTCCATGTCCACCATCTGGATTGCCGGATATGCGGCGTGGACCAGCGCCTGTGACGGTATCCTGGCCAACCTCGGTGTGAAGGGGCGATGGATGGATCCCGGAGATGTGCCGGAGCCGGGCACCGGGCTGCTGTCGGGCTCGGCGGCCGATTGGTATCCGTTCCTGGACCGGGTACTCCGGCAATCGGGCACGGTGCTGCTGGGCAACCCGGGGACATGGTCCCTCCACGACCTGACGCGGCTGGAGCATGTGGCCGATGAATCGGGCGCCCGTGTAGTGACCTTCCGTCCCTGGCGGAGCCTCGCTCCGGCCCCGTCCCAGGCAGCCAGGCTGGTGCGCCTGCGCGTTGATCTTTCCGCCGCTTCCCGGTGGAAGCCCGCCCTCGGGCACGCCATCGACCTGATCCTGGACCACGTAGGCACGGAGCACCTCCTTCGGGCCGACGCCATCCGGACGGCCGACATGCATGGCCCCGAGGCCCAACTGCTGGCCCACCTTCGCTTCCAGAACGGTGCGGTGGCCCAGCTGGCCATGGAACGACAGGCGGCCGATGGCCTCCTGCTCTCCTCCCCCTCCCGACGTCTTGACATCCCGCTGCCGGACGAATCCTCGGAGCTGGATGTGGCCATCGGCCGCCTGCTCGACGCACCCGAATCCCTTCCCACGCTGCAGCAGGCCATTGCGGGCCGTAAAATCGAAGAGAAAATCGTCTCGATCCTGCGACAGGCCTGACCCTTTCCTTCGCCGCTTCGGGCCTGCGACGTACCTTTGTGACATGGCCTCGATTGCTGCCATATTGGAACAGACGCCGTTCGCCGATGTGCTGCGCGCCGTGGGCTTGGCTGCCGAACAGCAGAACCTGCAGGCCTGGGTCGTGGGCGGCTTCGTTCGGGACGCCCTCCTTGGTCGTTCCACCACCGATATCGACTTCGTTTCGGTGGGTCAGGATTCCGGACTGCGTCTCGCAGCCGCCGTCCAGAAGCACCTCAGAGGAAGCGAGGTGCATCGGTACGAACGATTCGGAACGGCCGCCATCCGGGTGATGCATCCCCCCAGCGGCCAGGCGTTGGTCCTCGAGTTTGTCGGAGCCCGCAAAGAGAGCTACTCGCCCGATTCCCGCAAGCCGGCTGTCGAGTCCGGTACCATGGAGGATGATCAGCGTCGGCGCGATTTTACGATCAACGCCCTGGCGGCCGACCTGCGCCCTACGCATTTCGGCGAACTGCTGGATTCGTTCGGTGGCATTGCCGACCTCAATGCCGGCGTCATCCGCACGCCCATGGATCCGAAGCGCACTTTTGACGACGATCCGCTGCGCATCATCCGTGCGGCACGTTTTGCCTCCCAACTCGGATTCGACATCGATCCCGTCACGGCCGCCGGCATGCGCCTGGGCGCCGAACGCGTCAAGATGCTCAGTGGCGAACGCGTGGGGGAAGAACTGCATCGCATCCTGCTCTCGTCGCAGCCTTCCGTCGGGCTGGGCTGGCTCTACGAAACGGGTGCGCTCCACCACATCCTTCCCGACCTGGTGGCTCTGCAAGGGGTCGAAGCCGTCGACGGCGTCCGGCACAAGGACAACTTCTTCCACACCCTCAAGGTCGTGGACAACCTGGTGGACAGCGTTCCGGATCGCCCTGCCGAAGAAACCCTTTGGCTGCGATGGGCAGCCCTGCTGCACGATATCGGCAAGACGGCCACGAAGCGGTTCAGCGAGGACGTGGGCTGGAGCTTCCACGGGCACGAAGAGAAGGGAGCGCGCCTTGTGGGCAGGATCTTCCGTACCCTTCGGCTCCCGACAGACGAGCGCATGGCCTATGTCCAGAAGCTCATCCGGCAGCATCACCGGCCCGTGGCCCTCGTGGACGAACAGGTTACCGATTCCGCGGTGCGCCGACTGCTCTTCGACGCAGGGGATGACCTCGATGACCTGATGCTGCTGGTCCGGGCCGACATCACGTCCAAGAACCCGAAACGGGTGCGTCGCTACCTCCGTGCTTTCGACCACGTCGAACAACGTTTCGTGGAGGTCGAGGAGAAGGATCACCTGCGCAATTTCCAGCCCCCGGTGGACGGTGCGGAGATCATGGAGACCTTGGGCCTGGGTCCCAGTCCCGCCGTAGGCGTGATCAAGAATGCCATCCGCGAGGCCATCCTCGAAGGCGAGATCCCCAACGAGGTCGAAGCGGCCCGGGCGTACATGATGGCCGTCAAGGATCGGCTGCTGGCCGAGCTGTCTCCGGATGACCTGCGATCACGCGGTTGACGGCAGTGGCCGTGCATCCCGTCGGAATACCTCCCGTATCGGTAGGGCACACGGTAATCCTTCCACCCAGCCTCCTTCAGACATCATGGGCGATCTTCTGCGCGTCATCCTTTCAGTGATCATTCCGCCGGTCGGCGTCTTCTTCAAAGTCGGATTCGGCAAGCACTTCTGGATCAACATCCTGTTGACCATGCTGGGCTACATCCCGGGCCTGGTCCACGCCATCTGGGTCCTGGCCAGCAAAGACTGATCACGATCTGTCCCTGCCCCGGGCTGCCCGGCACCGCTCACTGCAGTAGCGGACCTCGTCCCAGACCTTCTTCCATTTGCGTCGCCAGGTGAACGGGCGGCCACACACGACACAGCGCTTCTCGGGGAGGTCCGCTTTGCGCTGCATGCGAGGCATGACCCGCTCCTGTGTCAGTCCGCTACTGCTTCCTTGACTGGACGGACGTCCCACATGAGCATCTGCTCGATGTCGGCATAGTCCTCTTCGCCATCGGCGTCGGTAAAGGCGTAGTCCCCGTTCTTCTCGCGCATCAGCGGCGAGTTGAGCTTCCACTGCTGCCCTTCCAGGTCCGTGAATTCCGCAGGGTAGGGATTGCTGACCCGGTACGAGGGGTGATAGGACTTGTAGGTTTTCTCCGCTTCATAGAGGGCGGCCCGACGGGCGCCTGCCATCGTGGTGCTGCGACCCGTGACCTTGAACGGCGTGATGGTGATGGAAGCAACAAAGAATCCATCTTCCTGCTCGAGGTACTCCGGGCGCATGACTTTGAAGTCTCCCGGATGCGGATAGGCGCTGCGTTCGTTGAAGTCCATCATGATCGAGGCGGGCAAAAAAGATGTGTTGTGGAAAACCCTGATGAGTCAAGGCGCTCTTGTACCTGCAAACCCGGAGCGGGTTCGATCCCGACCGCACGAAGATCGTGCAAAACGCGATTATTACGGGCGAACCGCATAAGACCGTTATTGCTCCATGTGAAAAGCCGTTATTGATGGGGTCGTGGAAACCCGTGTGGAAAAGTCTGTGGATAGCCGGGTGGCCCTTGGTGGATGCTTCGCATTTTATTTTGCAATAACGGTCTTATCTGCCGTGGGGCGTCGCTGAGGGCGGAATCTTTGTGCCAAATCCGTGTGTTTGGTGCCGTCTCGGAAGGGCACCGTGAATTGTGCGATTGTGGAAAATTATCCCTTGCATAACGGCGATTCCCCTCCTTAATTAGTACCCCCACCAGCCGCCACTTTGCACTTTTCGGTTTATGCCCGCGAGCCTACGGCCCGGCCATGAACCGTTATTTTTCTGGACCCACCGGATCGTGCAAAGTGTGGCAGCAGGAGGCTTTTGCACCCCACCACGGTCCACGCTTGATGGATCACCCGCAACAGCCAACGGGCCCAGCCCGCCGATGCCCCCGGCATCACCCACACCTTATTGCCCCCGAAATTGAAGAGGAACCATGCCTGACGCCAACCGGGATTCACTGTTTGGAGGTGACGCCATCGCGGACGTCTCCCGCGGCCTGACCATTGACCGCATTTTTTCAACCGAAGGAGAAGACCCGTTCGACTCGGTCACATGGGGGCGTCGTGACGCTTCCATCAAGAACCACACCGGCGCGAAGATCTTCGAACAGACCGACGTGGAATTCCCCGTCGATTGGAGCCAGCTGGCCGCCAACGTGGTCACGAGCAAATATTTCTACGGAGAGCTTTCCAGGAACGGCATCCATCCCAAGGACGGTGGTCGCGAGAACAGCCTGCGTCAGCTGATCCATCGCGTGACACGCACCATCGCCGACTGGGGCTCACAGCAGGATTACTTTGCCTCCAAGAAGGACGGCGAGCGGTTCTATGACGAACTCACCTGGCTCTGTGTAAACCAGTACGGTTCCTTCAACAGCCCGGTCTGGTTCAACGTGGGGCTGCACCACCAGTATGGCATCAAGGACCTCGGCGGCAAAACACTTTTCGGCTGGGATGGCAAGAAGAAAGCCATCGCCGCCGTGGATCCTTATGTCCGTCCCCAGGCATCGGCGTGCTTCATCATCTCGGTCGAGGATTCGATCGACGATATATGGCAGTTGATGGGGGAAAGCGCCCGCCTGTTCAAATACGGTTCGGGCGTCGGAGCGGACTGGTCCAAGCTGCGCTCGAGCAAAGAGAAACTCTCTGGTGGCGGCGTCCCATCGGGTCCGGTATCCTTCATGAAGGTGCAGGACGCCACGGGCGGCACGATCAAGTCGGGCGGCAAGACACGTCGGGCCGCCATCATGCAGACCCTCAAGTCCTGGCATCCGGACATCCTCGAATTCGTTGTGGCCAAGCAGGAAGAAGAGAAGAAAGCCTGGGCCCTGATCGAAGAGGGATACGACGGATCGTTCAACGGCCCGGCCTACGGCTCGGTGGCCTTCCAGAACGTCAACCAGTCGGTACGCGTGGACGACGCCTTCATGTCGGCCGCCGATGAGAACGGCTCCTATGATCTGCGCGCCGTCAATTCAGAAACGGTCCTGGAAGAGGTCAGCGCTGCGGACATCCTCGAGAAGATCGCCGAAGGCACGCACGTCTGCGGCGACCCGGGCGTGCAGTACGAGGACACGATCCAGCGCTGGCACACGTGCAAGAACACGGATCGCATCAATTCGAGCAATCCGTGCTCGGAGTACATGTTCCTGGACGATTCCGCCTGCAACCTGGCTTCGCTCAACCTGCGCAAGTTCCAGAACGAGGACGGCACGTTCAACGTGCAGCGCTTCCGCGCCGCCTCGCGCGTCTTCATCACGGCCATGGAGATCCTGGTGGACAACGCGGGTTACCCTTCGGCCACGGTGGGAGAGAACTCGCACCTCTACCGTCCGCTTGGTCTCGGATTCGCCAACCTCGGAGCCCTGCTCATGTCCATGGGCCTGCCCTACGACAGCGACGAAGGTCGTGCCGTGGCCGGTGCCGTGATGGCCATCGAACACTGTGAGGCCTACGCCCGCTCGGCAGAAATTGCCGGAAACACGAAGATCGGTCCGTTTGAGGGCTATGAAGCCAACCGCGAACCGTTCCTGGAAGTGATGCGCATGCACCGCGATGCGGTGGATACCATCCACTCCTCCTGCCCTGAATACCTGCTCGAAGCGGCACGGGAGTCCGCCGACCGCATGGTCGCCCTCGGCGAGATCCACGGATACCGCAACGCGCAGGCCACCGTGCTGGCGCCGACCGGTACCATCGGATTCATGATGGACTGCGATACGACCGGTGTGGAGCCGGACATCGCCCTGGTCAAGTACAAGCTGTTGGCCGGCAAGGGCGACGGCATGCTCAAGATCGTCAACCGCACGGTTCCGGAAGCCCTGGATCGTCTCGGTTACACGAAGAAGCAGCGCGATGCCATCATCAAATACATCGACGAGAAGGACACGATCGAAGGCGCACCGGCCCTCAAGGACGAGCACCTGCCCGTGTTCGACTGCGCGTTCAAACCCTTCAACGGTGAGCGCTCCATCCATCACATGGGGCACATCCTCATGATGGCCGCCACGCAGCCTTTCATCTCGGGTGCCATTTCCAAGACGGTCAACATGCCCGAGAGCACGACCGTAGAAGAGATCTCCGATGCCTACATGCAGGGCTGGAAGCTCGGCCTGAAAGCGGTGGCCATCTACCGCGAGAACAGCAAGCGCAGCCAGCCCCTGGCCACGAGCAAGGGCGGCAACACCAAGGGCGCAACCAAAGCCTCCTCCGGCGACGGACAGGCCAGCACGGTCGAGCCCGAAGTCAAGGTCGTCGAGCGTGTCGTGCACAAATCGGTTCGCCACCGTCTGCCCGACGAGCGCCCGTCCCTGACGCACAAGTTCTCGATTGCCGGTCACGAAGGCTATCTGCACATCGGCATGTACCCCGACACGAAAATGCCGGGCGAGATCTTCATCACGATGGCCAAGGAAGGATCGACCATTTCCGGTCTGATGGATGCCTTCGCCACCTCGATTTCGATCGCGCTCCAGTACAACGTGCCGCTCGAGGACCTGTGCAACAAGTTCAGCCACATGCGCTTCGAGCCCAACGGGTTCACCAACAACCGCCAGATCCCGATCGCCAAGTCCATCATGGACTACATCTTCCGCTATCTCTCCATGCGCTTCCTTACGCAGCCCGTGGTGGAGCCGGTCAAGGAAGAGGTGGTGGCCGACGAACCGGCGGCAGATCTCGAGCAGATCGACATGTTCACGGCCGAGCCCACCACCACAACGGTGGACAAGCTCGTCGGTGACACGGTAGAGGATTTCCTGGGACGGTCCGGAGCCGTCGCGGCAGCAGCCACGGCCACGCTGACGGCCACGGCCACGGAAACCACCTTTGCCAACCAGGAGGATGCTCCTCCTTGTTCCAATTGCGGCAGCATCACGGTGCGCAGCGGGGCTTGCTATTCCTGCCCCAACTGCGGAAACACCAGCGGATGTGGATGACCGCACTGACATCCTGACCTGCGCACGGGAGCGCAGGTCAGGATAATTCACCTCTGGGCGCGGTCATCAGTACCCCGCCCGGTTAACGGGGAGCGACCGGCGGTTGGTGGGACCGCCGGGCGCCTTTTCTTTGTAGTAGCCCCAAAATGAATACCGACGTTGCGGGGACGGTCGGGATCCACTCCGGAGAACCCCTTCCAGCCCGCCGCAAACGCCGGCATCGATAGAAACGCAAGGTTACCGGTCAACTACGACATCGGCAGCGATTTCGTAACCTGTCCCGAACGGCGACCACGAAGGGACGAACCACAGCACACGCTCCATACAGATGACCCGATTCCAGGACAAGATTGTACTCATCACCGGCGCCAGCTCGGGCATCGGCGAAGCAACCGCGTACGCATTCGCCCGGGAAGGCGCCCGGCTCTTCCTCGTGGCCCGTCGACGGGATCGGGGCGAGGCCGTGGCCGAGCGCATCCGGCGCGAAGGTGGCACAGCCCATTTCCACGTCGCCGACATGGCCGATCGTGCGCAGATTGCCGACATGGTGGCGTCCTGCGTGGCCCACTTCGGCGGCCTGGATGTGGCCTTCAACAATGCAGGTATCGATGGTGCCTTCAATACCGACACGCCGGACTATCCGGAAGAGGCATGGGACGATCTGCTGGCCATCAATCTGACCGGAGTCTGGATGTGCATGCGGCACCAGATTCCGGCGATGCTGTCCCGTGGCGGAGGCGCCATCGTCAACATGGCTTCAATGGCTGGTGTCAAAGGCTTTCCGGGGAGTTCGGGCTATGCGGCCAGCAAGTTCGGAGTCGTGGGAATCACCAACGCCGCCGCACTCGAGTACGCCACGCGGGGGATCCGGGTCAACGCAGTATGCCCGGCCATCATCCGAAGTGAGATGGCGGATCGGGTTTTTGGAACGGACGACCCCGAGAGCGAAGCAAAGGCCGGTTCCTGGCATCCCATGGGACGCATTGGCGAACCGGAAGAAGTGGCCGATGTTGTGCTCTGGCTGGCCTCGGATCAGGCCTCCTTCGTTACGGCCGAAGCCATCCAGATCGACGGCGGAGCGGGAGCCTGAACGAACGGGCGCACCCGGGAAGATGCATTGCGCCATAACAATTCGGCCCGTTTCTTCGTTCTACTGCCTGCGCCTTCCCATCAACCTGCTTCTTCGGTCGCGGAATGCTGGACTTCTGGAAAGAATACGGTGTGATTGCCGTGCTGATCACGGTGGCCCTCAGTGGCTACTTCCTGGTAGGGGATCGCCGGGAGGAATTGATGGATTACACCCTGGAAATGCTGGGATCCCGGCTCGTGGATCTGGCTGCCGGAGAGGACGATCGGGCGGACGTCGCGAGGCAATTTGCCCGATTCCAGGAGCGCGTGGAACGTGATGAGGTCTCGCCCGAGATGGTGGAAGCCGTTGCAGCCAATGTGCTCAACCTGCGGGTCCGCGGCGCGGTAATCACGCCGGAAGAGGCCGAACTGATGCTCTTCTCCGAACCGGACGAGCCGCTTCCATCTCCCCCCGATCCGGCGGGACAGCGGGTCTACTCCGTGAAGCCGGCCAAACCGGCAGCAGACGGAAATATGGAGGAGCGCCTGAAGGTCATGTTCGAACTGGCCGACGCCGTCCAGATCCAAGGAGACTCCGCCTCCTATCATTTCCATTTCTCCCAGGACGAGCATGGCATCCACGTGGTCCTGGATCCGGCCATGGCGGCTCGCCTGGAATCAGGCTCCGCCCAATCCCTCTACCGGAATCTGGAGCGTCGGGAGTGGATCAAATGGCAGGACAACCTGGCCCGGGATCAGGCGCGCTCCGAGGAACGGATGAAAGCACAGGCGGCGCGTCTTGCCCGGATCGAATCTGCCCTTTCGGCCGGTGCAGACGTACCTGGGGTCCGGGCGGTGGATCGCTGGGCCAGCGCCCAGAAACTGGCCATGCTCGGCGCAACGGTCAACATGGATACGACCCTCCTGAACAGGGAAATCGGAACGCTGCTCAAGCAGCTGACGCTCGAGCTGGACTCCCTGCAGGGCTCATCGGTGCGGGTCATCGTCCAGCATGAAGCAGCAAAAAGCGGCCGCAGCGGCAATTAAGGCAGGAACGATCCGCCGCGCATGGCCGTTCATGCGCGCTGTCCGTCCTCTCCACCCCATCCAGTCCGCTCCATGAAAGTTGCCAAGCGATTTCGTTGGGAAGGTGCCCATCGTCTGCCCTGGCACGAAGGACGCTGCCGTGACCTGCACGGTCACTCCTACGAGATGTTCGTCGAGGTGGAGGGTGAACCGGACGAAAACGGCATGCTCATCGACTTCAAGCACCTCAAGAACGCCTTGGCGCCCATGGTGGACACGTGGGATCACGCTACTGTCGTGGCCGAGACCGATGCCAAATTGCTCGGCATCATGCGCGAGAGCGGTTGGCGGCATGTTGTCATTCCCTACGACACGACGGCCGAGAACATTTGCGTCTATTTTGCGGACCATCTGGTCAACGAACACCGTGACCTGCTCGTGGAACGCCGCATCCATACGGTGCGCGTGCGCGTGGCCGAAACGGAAACGTGCTATGCAGAAGCGGTCCGTTCGCTCTAGGCAAACGGACCGCTCGAGGCCACTTTCAGGCTATATGCCGCCTACCGGCTCATTTCCTCCTTCCGGCTCAATCTGCCAAAGGAAGCATCAAGGGAAGATGCCCATTTCCGTGTAGGAAACGGCCACTTTGTCGATGGCGTTGATGAACGCAGCCGTGCGCAGGTCGGTCTGCTTGCCAAGCGCGATGGCGCGGATTTCCTGGTAGGCCGTGGCCATTGTTTCCTCCAGACCGGAGTTGACCAGATCCACCTCGTCCGCACCCGCCGTGAGGCGCATCATTTCCGCCGGCGGAATCTCCACGTTCATGGAGGCGGCCAGCGCCTTGACGATGCGCTCGTTGGAAGCCTGCTCGAAGCGCTTGCTCATGCGACCGAAGCGCACGTGGGACAGGTTCTTGAGCCACTCGAAGTAGGACACCGTTACCCCACCGGCATTCAGGAAGACGTCAGGAATGATCAGGACGCCTTTTTCAAGCAGGATGGCATCCGCATCGGCGGTTACCGGGCCGTTGGCGGCCTCACCCACGATCTTTGCCTTGATGCGGGGGGCGTTCTCCTTCGTGATCACCCCTTCGAGGGCCGCCGGAATGAGGATATCACAGTCCAACTCCAGCGCTTCAGCCGAGTTGGCAATGTTCGTGGCGCCCGGGAAATTGAGGATGGACCCGGTAGCTTTGCGATGGGCCACCACCGCCTCGAGATCCAGGCCGGCCGGATTGTGGATGGCGCCCTCGTACTCGGCCAGTCCGACCAGCACGGCGCCCCCTTCGGACATGTACTTGGCCGCGTGGTACCCCACGTTGCCCAGCCCCTGCACGACGACGCGCTTGCCTTCGATGCCCGTGGTCAGTCCGCGGCGCTGCATGTCCTCCTCGATGGAGACGCACTCACGGATTCCGAAGTACACGCCGCGACCCGTGGCCTCGGTGCGGCCTCGCACTCCGCCCTGGGCAATGGGTTTGCCCGTCACGCAAGCCTGCGCCGTCAAAGGATCGTCCGAAAGCGAGCGATAGGTGTCCACGATCCAAGCCATCTCCTTGGGGCCCGAACCGTAATCCGGCGCCGGCACGTCCACGCCAGGACCGATGAACTTCTTGTTGAAGAGCTCGAACGTGTACCGACGGGTGATCCGTTCGATTTCGGCCTCGGAGAAATCCTTGCGGTCAATCTTGATACCGCCCTTGGCACCACCGAAAGGCACGTTCACAATGGCACATTTGTAGGTCATGAGCGTGGCCAGCGCCGCCACTTCATCCTCGTTGACCGCCATGGCGAAGCGGATGCCTCCTTTCGTGGGCAGCTTGTGATGGCTGTGCTCGGCGCGCCATGCTTCGATGACCTGGATCGACCCGTCGTCACGGACGAGGGGAAATTCCATCTTGTACATGCCGTTGCAGAGGCTGATCTGCCTGAGCAGCCCCTCGGGATGATCCGTCAGGGCCGCGGCCTTGGCGAACATGCGATCTACCTGCTCCAGGAAACTCGGATGGGATGCCATGATTACTTCGCTTCGATGTGGGGATGACGGACGCCCTGTGAGGATGACGGACGCCCTGTGAGGGGTCCAACTGAATCAACGTCCTTACCTTGTGGGATGCAACGCCATCAGCTGTATATCGATACGCCTATTCCCCCGAGCCGATCCTGTTTTCTGATCGGGCATCCGGTTGGGCATTCACTTTCACCGCTCATTCACCGGGCAGCCTATGCCGCCTTGGGCCTGGACTGGCATTACGGGCTGATGGATGTCCTGGAGCCGGACCTTCCAGCCGTTCTGGCCGGGGTGGACGGCCAGCGCATTGTCGGTGCCAATGTGACCATTCCCTACAAGGAACGCGTATTCCGGCTGCTCGACGACTGCACGGAGACGGCGCGTGCCGTGGGCGCCGTCAACACGGTCTTCGTGCGCAACGGACGCCGCACCGGACACAACACGGATGTCGAAGGCTTCCTGTCGCCGCTCCGGGAGCGGGGCGCCACGGATCCGCGTCCGGCGCTGATCATCGGCGCAGGCGGAGCGGCGCGCGCCGTGGCCCATGCCCTGACCGGAGTGCTCGGCTGGAAGGATGTCACGGTGGCCGCGCGCAACGAGGCCACGGCGCGCGCCCTGCACGGTGTCGGGTTCACGCCCTGGGATGAGCGCTCATCTGCTGCTTTTGGAGCCGACCTGATCATCAACACCACGCCCATCGGGATGCATCCGCACGAGGATGCCAGCCCCCTCCCCGCTGATCAGCCCTTCCGTGTGGAGCAGACCGTGTACGACCTGGTCTATGCCCCCGCCGAAACCCGCCTCCTGCAGAGCGCATCTGCCGCCGGCGCCTCGGTCATCGGCGGCCTGCCCATGCTCATCGGGCAGGCGGCGGCCGCTTTCCGCATCTGGACCGGCCAGGAGATGCCGCTGGAGGCCGTGCGCGCCGCGCTGAACGCGTCCGATACGTTCGGGGGCGCTCGGTAGCCACGACCCGGGTGCGTAAATTCCGGCGGCTGCCGGCCCCTCCGTCAGCGCTCCTTCCATTCCCTGGTCGCTTCCCATGATGTCCCCCGCCCTGGAACACCTCCTGCACGACGAGGCCCTGACCGAAGAGCCGCTCGCCGTGGCCAAGACCATCCCGTCCGCCTGGTACGTGGACCCTGCGTTCCATGACCTGGACCGCGACGCCGTCATGGCCCGCACCTGGCAGTATGTCGGACCGGCCTCGCGCGTGCGCGAGCACGGGGACTTCATGAGCGACATGATTGCCGGCAATCCGGTCGTCGTCATCCGGGACAAGGAAGGGGAGCTCAAGGCCTTCTTCAACGTCTGCAAACACCGCGGCGGGCCCCTGGCCACCGAGGAATGCGGACATGCCAAGGTGCTCCAGTGCCAATACCACGGCTGGACCTACCTGCTCGACGGCTCCCTGCGCGGCGTCCCGCGGTTCGACCGTACCGAACTCTTCGACAAGAAGGATTTCGGTCTCGATGCCCTGGCCGTGCGCGAATGGCAGGGCATGATCTTCGTCTGCCTGGAGCCGCATGAAGCGCCTCCATTCGAGGATGTCGTTGCGGGGATCGAAGAGCGGATCGCCCCCATGGATCTCTCGGCGCTTTCTTTCGATCAGCGGGACCGCTACGCGGTCAAAGCCAACTGGAAGGTCTATGTGGACAACTACCTCGAAGGGTACCACATCCCGCTGGTCCACCCCGACCTGATGACCGTGCTCGATTTCCGCGACTACCGCACCGACACCATGGAGCATTACTCCCTGCAGTACAGCCCCTTCAAGGACGAGGACAACATCTACGGCACACCCGGCGAGCAGGCGTTCTACTACTTCGTCTACCCCAACATCATGCTGAACATCCTCCCGGGGCGCCTTCAGGTCAACCGGGTCGATGCCACGGCGCACAACGCCTGCTCCACCGTCTTCGACTACTACTATCTGACGCCCGACCCGGTGCGCATCGAGCAGGACCGGCTCTTCAGCGACCAGGTCCAGGCCGAGGACATCGACATCTGCGAACGGGTACAGGCCGGACTGGCCTCGCGCGCCTACGACCGGGGTCGCTTCTCCTATGATCTCGAAGGGGGCGTCCACCATTTCCAGCAGTGCCTCAAACGCTCCTACCGCCGGGCCCGGGTCGGCAGCGGCACATGAACAACCTTCCGTGCCGCACAGCGTTGAAGAGCGCATCATGAAGATGGCCCTCGCCCAGTTCAACCCCATCGTCGGCGACCTGCCCGGCAATGCCCACCGCACCGTCGAATGGGCCCGGGAGGCGCATGCCCAAGGTGCCGAACTGGTCGTATTCCCGGAGTTGAGCGTCGTGGGATATTCGCCCCATGACCTGCTCGACAACAGCCGGTTCATCGACGCCGTCGAGGCTGCCATCGAGCATATCCACCGGCACATCCCCGAGGGCCTGGGTGTGATCATCGGCGCACCGGTGCGCAATCCGGACCCGATAGGGAAAAAGCTGCTCAACGCCGCCGTCCTGCTCGAGCGGGGCCTACCGCCACGCATCACGGCCAAGATGCTCCTGCCCACGTACGACGTCTATGACGAGTACCGCTATTTCGAGCCGGGCACCCACCAGGACGTCATCGAATTCCGCGGGCTGCGCCTCGGTGTGCACATCTGCGAGGACATGTGGAATCTGGCCGAATATGCCACGTACCACATGTACGATCGCAATCCGGTCGAGGAGCTGATCGAGCAGGGCGTGGACATCCTGATCAATCTCTCCGCCTCTCCGTACGCCCACGACCGCCACGATGTGCGCAGCGGCATCATCGAGACCCTGTGTCGCCGCCATGGCAAGCCCTTCCTGATGGTCAACCAGGTGGGCGCCAACACCGAACTCATCTTTGACGGGGACTCGCGCGTGCATGGAGCCGACGGCCGGATGCTGGCCTGTGCACCGTCGTTCGAGGAAGCCCTGGTCATGTGGGATTCGGATACGGGCGAACCGTGTACTCCCCCTCGGCGCGACCGCATCGACGATCTGCACGATGCCCTGGTCCTCGGCATCCGGGAATACGTGGACAAGACGGCGGCCTTTGACCAGGTGGTCATCGGCCTCTCGGGCGGGATCGACTCCGCCGTGACTGCCGCCTTGGCCGTGGAAGCCCTGGGCGCTCGGCGGGTAACCGGCATCACGATGCCCAGCGTCTACTCCTCCGAGGGCAGCATCCATGATTCCGAAGTGTTGGCCCGGAATCTGGGGATCGCCTTTCATGAACTGCCCATCCGGGACGTGGTGGACGCGTTTTCTCGCACGCTGCAACCGCTCTTTGATGGCACGACGAAGGGCGTTGCAGAAGAAAACATCCAGGCCCGCACGCGCGGCGTCCTCCTGATGGCCTACGCCAACAAGTACTCCCGCATGGTCCTCACGACGGGCAACAAGAGCGAGATGGCCATGGGCTATGCCACCTTGTATGGCGACATGTCCGGCGGCCTCGCCGTCCTGGCCGACGTATTCAAAACGGACGTCTACGCCCTGGCGCGGCGCATCAACGAGCGGGCAGGCATGGCCCGCATTCCGTTGTCCAGCATAGAGAAACCGCCTTCAGCCGAATTGCGTCCCGACCAGAAGGATGAGGACAGCCTGCCCCCCTATCCCGTGCTCGACGACATCCTGCGCCGCTACATCGAGGAGCGCAAGGACGAGGAGGTCATTGCCGCCGAGACCGGCCACGCATTGGCGTTCGTCCGCAGCATCCTCGACACCGTGGACCGGAATGAATACAAGCGCAAACAGGCCCCGCCAGGGCTGCGCGTCAGCGTCAAGGGTTTCGGCAGCGGCCGGCGCATGCCCATCGTGGCGCGCGTCAACCGGCGGGACATCGACCAGATGATGAATGAACTGACCCAGGAGGCCCGGGCATGATCGACTACGTTTCGGGCCATCTGGCCTCGAAGAAGCCCACCGAAGCCGTAGTGGACGTCGGTGGCATCGGCTACCGGGTACTCATTCCCACGTCCACCTTCGAGCGCCTTCCCGTTCCGGGCGAAGCCGTCACGCTCCTGACGCACCACCATGTGCGGGAGGACGCCATCACGCTCTTCGGTTTCGTTTCGGCCGAGGAGCGCCACGTGTTCGAGCTCATGATCGGCGTGTCCGGCATCGGCCCGAAACTGGCCCTGGCGGCGCTTTCGGCCCTGCGCCCCTCCGAACTGCGTCAGCGCATCCTTGAGGGCGACGCTGCCATGCTGACCCGCATCCCGGGTGTGGGCCGCAAGACGGCCGAGCGCCTGGTCATCGAGCTCCGGGACCGGTTCGAGAAGGACGGGCTGGATGATGGTGCCTCACCCGGCTCCACCGTCAGTGGCAACGACAATTTCCGCGCCGATGCCATGGCCGCCCTCGAAGCCCTCGGGCTGTCCCGCAGCGCGGCCGAGAAAGCCGTCCTCGGCGTGCTGCGAAAAGACCCCGCGATCCGGAACGCCGAAGAAGTCATCCGCCTGGCGCTGCGCTCGTAGGCGGTTCGCCCGTCAAGGCTGCTGCGCCCCGTTCAGTCGGCCTTTTCGAGGTGGATGGTCTGCGTCGGGAAGGCGAATTCGATGCCGCGATCGGTAAAGATGCGGTGGATCTGCAGGCTGATGGCCTGTTGGGTGTCCATCATGGCGTTGAATTCGGGCACAAGCATGAAGTAGACCACCTCGAAGTTGATCGAGAAGTCCCCGAACGCCTTCAGGTGGGCGCGATCGAACCGGACGTTCTCCTGGGATTCCACGACTTCGCGGAAGATGGTCGGCAGCTCCTGCAGGACCTCGTGGGGGGTGTCGTAGACCACACCGACCGTGAACAGGACGCGACGCTCGTTCATGCGCTTGAAGTTGCGCAGGCGGCTGTTGAGGAGATCGTTGTTCGAGAACACGATCTGTTCGCCCGAAAGGCTGCGGATCCGGGTGGTCTTGATGCCTATGTGCTCCACGTTTCCGGAGAACTCCCCGACGACCACGAAATCCCCGTAGGCAAAGGGCTGATCGGTAACGATGGACACATAGGCCAGCAAGTCGGCCAGTACGTTCTGGACGGCCAGCGCAATGGCAATACCCCCGATCCCGAGTCCCGCCACAAGGGCCGTGACGTCGATACCGAAATTGTCGAGCAGGGAGAGGAAGACCATGCTCCAAAGCACCAGACGCGCCACGAGCGAGAGCGCCTTGGCGGCCGTGACCTGCGAGGCCTCGCCTTCCCGCTTCTCCACATACCATTTCATGACCATGCGGATCAGGTCGTTGCCCGTCAGGCCGAGCTGGAAGATGAGGCCCACGAAGATGAGCCGTTTCAGCCAGGGAATGGCCGGTGCATCGGCAGCGATGTACTCCACGGCCAGATAGAAGGCCATCACGCCGAGGAACCACGTGCGCATGCTGTGCAGCAGCTCGGCAATCACGTCGTCGACGCGGTTGTCAGTGCGCTCGGACAGGGCGGCGAAGCGACCGAAAAAGACCCGGCGAACGAGCACCAGGGCCAGGGTGACCAGCACCGTGATGCCGAGCAGCTCGAGCCAGTCGAGCAGGGCCATGCTGAGGTATTGTTGATCCAGCAGGGAGGAGAAACCGTCCATCGTCAGGGGGTCAATTGATGTTCACTGCCCCGAAAATACGGCGCAAGCCACTTCAACGGGGGCGGTGGGTCAGCTTGCCGCGAGCGCACAGCAGCTCGGCGTTGAGGATGGCTCCGCCGGCCGCTCCGCGCACCGTGTTGTGGCTGAGCACCACGAAGCGGACATCGTAGAGTGGACAGGGACGGACGCGGCCCACGCTGACCGTCATTCCCGCGCCGCGATGGAC
>JAQCDI010000295.1 GCA_027620595.1 Bacteroidota bacterium
CCGGAGGGCATGCCACGATGAACACGACGGCCATCGTGCACGAGGCGTACCTGAAACTGGCCGGCCAGACATCCTTGCACTAGGAGAACCGGATGTGGTGGCTCACCGAAGCGTGGATACAGGACACCGTACTGCTCCATCGCGTCCGGCACTTCGGCCACTTCCGAGATGGCCCAGAACCGGTAGTGCGATTCATCCGCGATCGCCATGAGGTCCACTTCGAGGTTCTGATCGGGGAAGAACAAATCCACTTCCCGTTTGATCTGCTTGACCACCTCGGTCAGATCCGATGGCTGCTGCATCGCGACGGTAACCCGGCGGATCCGTTCCAGCGCGGCATCCACGGCGAGGGCGCGGTTCGCCCGTGACAATTCCTCGGTGCGCGCGGCTACTTCCTGCTCGAGTTTCTGGGCGCGGGCCTTGAGCTCGTCCACCGGCCAGGACACGCCCTCGGGCTGCACTTCCCACGGTACGGAAGCATGCCAGTGCACACTTTTCCACCGCCCGTCCACCTTCCGGAAAACCGTGGTCAGGCGAGCATGCAAGGAGTCCCCCCGGGGCTCTCCAAAAAAGATGTCGATGAACGACTGGGCCGATGCACTCTCTGCCGAAAGCACGCGAACGTCGACTGAATGCAGGGCATAGTGCAGCGAATCCGGGGTTTCCCTCCACTCACGTTTGAGCAGCGTCAAGAGATCTTCCTTATTGAAAACTACCTCATCCTTGCCCGTGCCGATCCCGATGACGTCGTGGTCGAAGAAGGCCAGGAAGTGTTCCAACGAGCCTTTGCCTCGGGCCAGATGAGCAGCGTGAAGGGATCGGACGATGGATTCCACTTCGTCCTTGATTTGCGCTATTTCTTGCGGAGAAAGGTCCATTGGGGTAGTCCAGGGTTCGCCTCCCAACAATACGACTTTTCACAGAGGACTGGCTCATGCGACGTAACCTGTTGGTCGATCCGCTCGTGGACCCGACATTCAAGCCAACCAACCTCCCGTTGCCATGCCCTCCCGCTTTTTCCTTCTCCTTGCTTTCCTGTTTACTGCCCTCCCGGCCCTCGCCCAGCAACAGCTTTCGCCAGGCAAGAGCATTCCAGGCTCCCTGACGGCCGAGTCGAAGGACACCTACACGTTCGATACGAAGAAGGACTACTACGTCTTCGGTTATGTGGATCAGAACAGCGTAGATGTGGTGGTGCGAATTCTCGGACCCGACGGCGAGCAGTTGGCGGAGTATGACGGCCCGTCCCGCGGTCCGGAATCGTTCCAGTTTTCCCCAAAAGCCGATGGGATGCACACCATTGAAGTCACCTCATTCGAAGGTGAAGAAGGGGACTACGCCGTCCTGTTGGTGACCTCCGAGCCCAAGGCAACCGACCCGAAGAAGCTGGTGGACCAGATGATGACGCCGTTCTCCGGCAAGGACGTGCCCGGCGCCGTGATCTCGATCATGAAGAACGGCAAGGTGGTCTTTGCCAAGGGGTACGGCATGGCCAATCTGGCCTACGACATCCCGATGACCTCGAAAACCGGGATGAGCATTGCCTCCGTATCCAAGCAGTTCACCGCCATGGCGGTCATGCTGATGGTGGCGGAGGGCAAGATGGACCTGGACGCCGACATCCGGACCTATCTGCCGGATCTGAAGGGTTTCGGCACCCCGATCACGCTGCGCATGATGCTCAACCACACCACCGGCTATCGCGAAATCCTGAATTACCTGCCCATGGCCGGCAAGACCTATGCCGATGCCATGCGCAACGAGGAGCCGATGCACGTGGTGAATCATCAGGCCAAGCTCCAGAATGAGCCGGGCGCGGAGTACAACTACAACAACACGACGTTCATGCTGCTGGCGCGCGCGGTCGAGAAGGTGTCCGGTAAGGACTGGAAGACCTTCATGGAGACGCGCATCTTCCGTCCGCTCGGTATGAACAACACCACCGTCAAGACCGAAGTCGGCCAGGTCATCAAGGGCGCCAGCCAGGGCTATGCGCCGGGCGAGAACGGCGGATACCGGGCCGTCATCGACTTTGCCGAAGCCTACGGCGCCTCAAGTGTCAACACGACGGCAGAAGACATAACGAAATGGATGCTCAACTACCGCGACATGACCGTGGGCGGCCCGGCGGCCATCGAGGCCATAACGACCCGCGGCATACTGACGAGTGGTGATACCACCGGCTATGCCCTGGGCCTCGGCGTGCGGACCTGGCGCGGTCAGCGCCTCTGGACGCATACCGGCGGGGAAACGGCCCACCGGACCTGGTTCGGGTACTTCCCTGACACCCAGAGCGGCATGTTCATCTCGAGTGCCAATCCAGCCTACTCCAACGGTATGTGGACGGATATTGCCGGTGCCTGGTTTGCAGATACCCTTGAACCGGAAGAGCCCGCCGAAGAGAAGCCAGAAGTCGACGCTGACGCCAGCCAGCCCACCGCCGAGCAAATGGAAGCCATTTCTGGTCGCTACCAGTTCATTGGCGCTCCGCTCCAGATCGAGTACACGGTCGAAGAGGGCAAACTGTTTGCGCAGGCCACGGGTCAGCCCAAGTTCGAGGTTCGCCCGACATCGGACTCGACCTTCATGTTCGTGGGCGTGCCCAATGCGTCCGTGACGTTCCATTACGAGGACGATGGCTCGGTCGTGCGGGGCACCCACCATCAGGGCCCGGACTCCCCCATGGAGAAGATCATTCCTCCGACCGAACCCGTGGACCTGACGGCCTACGAAGGACGCTACTGGTCGGCTGAGTTGGAGACCCTCTACACGTTGAAGGTCAACGAGGAAGGGAAACTCATGGCCCATCACCGCTGGATCGACGCCTTCCCGGTGACCCGCAACGACAAGGAGCAGTTCTCGGCGGGAGCCTGGTTCTTCGGGCAAATGACCTTTACCCGATCCCCCGATGGCTCAGTGGCTGGGTTCACGGCCGGCAACGGGCGGACCCGGGACGTCTGGTTCCAGCGCGTGGATTGGTAGGGTTTACGGGCGAACCGCGGATCGTCGGTCGGCGCAGAATCCTGGGGGTCCCCAAGACCCCCAATAGCGAGGGATCATCCTCTCCCCGGAATTTGCACCCCTGAAATATGGGCTTGGGGGGTCTGCGAGCGTTTCGCACGAAGTGCGCTCAGCGAGCAGGCCCCCCAAGCCCTTAAAATGACCACGTCACCAGTTCCGGGAAGAGGATGATCAGGAGCAGCCCGATGGCCTGGATCACGATGAACGGTATGGCCCCCCGGTAGATCTCGCTCGTCTTGATCTCGGG
>JAQCDI010000296.1 GCA_027620595.1 Bacteroidota bacterium
TCGGAGGGGTGGGAGGGGTTCTCCGACACGTTGACCGTGCGGATCGGCCAGGAGTGTGGACAGGCGCCCTATCTGATGGTACCGCCGACCATTCCGGGTCGGTTTCAGGCCGAGTATTACGATCTGGGTGGTCCGGGTGTGGCCTATCTGGAACTGTCTCCACAGAATACGGGCAACGGCATCCGGGCGGGTGAAGGGGTCGACATCGGAGTGTCCTCCGACATCGGTGGGGGCTACCAGGTGGAAAACATGACGCTGCGGGAGTGGACGGAATACACGGTTCGGGTAACCCGATCGGGTCGGTATCGCATGATTGCACGCATGGCAGCCACGCGAAGCGGTCAGCTCCGGCTGTCCGTGGACGGAACCGAAGTGGAACCCGCCCTGACCTACGAAAGCACCAACTCCACGTCCTTCCACAGGAATGCCGTCCTCGACGGGATCCATCTGGAAGAAGGCATCCGCACATTGCGGATTACCCACGATGCCTTCGGTGCCTTCATCAACTGGTACGAACTGCAGCTGGTCAGTGCGACGGACGTTTTTCCGCTACCGGAATCGCCCCGGGACGACGTGGTTGTGTACCCGAATCCGTTCCGCGACCGTCTGTTTGTGGATCCCGGTGCTGGGATCATGGGGCGGTGGCGGGCCAGGTTGGTGGACATGACCGGAAGGACGGTCTGGTCGACCACTCTGGAACGGTCGGGGGCGGGAAATGGCCCCATCGGTATCGACGTTCCGGGCACACTGTCACAGGGTGCGTATCTCCTTGTGTTGCAATCCAAAAACTTGACGACCACGCATCTTGTGGTGCGCAATGGGTCCTCAACAAAGCCACCATGACCAAGAAAAAAATCACGTGTTTCTGAAAACGTTTTCATTTGTAAAATCAATCCCATAGATTCTTATGTGAAAACCTTTTCAGGATGTTTCCCGGCCAGGATTCATTGAATTCCGGCTTTTCAACCAACCCTACATGCCCATCATGAAAACGAGCGCTACCACCCGCGTCAGCGTCCTGCCGTTCGTTCTGCTGCTGATTGCCGGCCTCTTCGTGGCCGCCCCTTCCGCAGGCCAGAGCGCCATGACAGAGCTCGGCGACGACTTCATTTTCTTTTTCGACGGACCCAACGTGCTGATTCCGGAGGCCACTGCTCAGGTTGTGGCCGATCCGCTGAATCCCACCTCGGGAAACCGCGTGCACAAATACAGCTACGGCAACTGGTCGGAGAATGGCTACCGCTTCTCTCGCACGAACGGTCTCGACATGACGGCCAACGTGGGAATGAGCGCCGGTGAAGGGGATACCCTCTACCTGAAGCTTCTCGTCGATCCTGCCAACGCCGGTCAGCCGGGTGTTTCGCTGACCATCTTCGACAAGACGGATGACAACCCGTCCAACGATGGCAGCGCCGACCTCCTCCACCGTCTGCACTGGCCGATTCCGGAAGCCCTTCGCAACGGACAGTGGCACGATCTGGCCATCCCGCTGCCGCCGGCAACGACCGCTGGTCTGGATGCTGCGAAAGCCGGCAATGACATCAATGGCAACCCGCTGGCTACCCCGCTGGACGCGAATGCGGCCAACTGGGTCTACGGTGGTGCATGGTCCGTAGGCTCCTTCGGCGTTTGGGCACCTGGCGATTGTAACGGTGCTGCCTGCTTCCAGGAGTTCCAGTGGGACGGTGTGTACAGCCTCACGGTGTTCTTCGACAACAACAGCGGCGGCGGCCCGATTTACCTGGACGATGTATACATCGGCGGTCCCGGAACGGATGTTTCTGCGGCCACGGCTGCCCCGTCGGCCATGAGCGGCGTTACGTTTGCCGCGAACGGAACCAAGAACACGGTCAGCTGGACGCACAACGAAGCGTTCGGTGGATACAACGTGTATGCTTCCGAGCAACCGATCACTTCGGCTGCCATCCTCAACGGCGAAGCTTCGGTAATCAAGTCCGTGGCGTTCAATGCCACGTCCTTCGAAGCAGATCATTCGGTGGAACTGGCGCATCCTTCGCTCGGCGGATCGCCCGTGTACTACGCCGTCACTTCGAAGAGCCTCTTCGGCGTTGAGAACTCCGATGTTTCGGCATCGTCCGGTTCTGTTTCCAACACCGAACTGCCTGTCTCCCCTTACATCTACGTATTAACGGAAGACGAAGCCAATACCATCTTCAACAACGTGGCTGGCTTCATCCTCTCTGATGATGGATTCCCGGATAACGCCCCCTTCGTTATCGATCCGTCGCACTGGACAGGCGGTGACGCCCCGGCTCCGGCCAGCGCCACCGACGTTTCTGCAACGGTGAAGGTGGCGGTCGACGAATTCGGCTTCCTCTATGCCTATGGCGAAGTGACGGACGACGTTGCTGGTTTCCCGGGCGTCAACGCCGATGGCGGTGGCACGTGGAACTTCGACTCCTTCGAGATCTTCCTTGGCAACTACGATGTCCGTGACGTCACGGGAGGCGGTCTGCTCAACGGTTCGCCCCACGCTGCCTACGGCCGCGGAGCCGAGGCCGACTTCCAGATCCGCATGGCGGTGGAGGCCAGCGAAGGCGGACAGATCCTCGGTATCGGAATCTGGTCGCACGCCGATCCGGGTGGAGCCACGGGTTCGACCCACGCTGGTCCCGTTCAGGGTGCCGGTGGTGTAGCGGGCGCGCTCACCGACGGAAGCGGCACCACGATCGGATACAATTTCCTCGTGGCCATTCCGCTCGAGTCGATCCTCGATCCGACGGCGGACCAGCCTTTCACGATGCCTTCGGCCAATGAGCTGAAAGTCCTTCCGTTCAACCTGGCCATGAACGACAAGGATGCGGGAAGCGGACGTGAGCATCAGGTCAACTGGTCCCTCCGTGGTGGTCCCAGCGGTTGGAGCAATCCGTCCGCATGGCAGACGGCAGCCATCGTCGGTCGCGGCCTTGCCACCGACATCGAAGATGGTGCGGAAGCTCTTCCGTACGAATTCGCTCTCGATCAGAACTACCCCAACCCGTTCAACCCGAGCACGAACATCGAATTCTCCCTGCGCAACGCCTCCAACGTGCGCCTGGAAGTCTTCAACGTCCTCGGACAGCGGGTGGCCACGCTGGTCAACGGCACGACGCTGCCTGCTGGAGTCCACTCCGTGACGTTTGACGCTTCGGAACTCACCTCCGGCATGTACATCTATCGTCTGCAGGCGGGAAACAAGTTCTCCCAGACGCGCACGATGATGCTACTCAAGTAGTCTCCATGTCCTGAGCTTG
>JAQCDI010000297.1 GCA_027620595.1 Bacteroidota bacterium
GTAGGTCCCGAGCTCGAACTGCACCAGTGCGGTCTGCCCAAAGAAATGGCGGTCGAGCTGTTCAAGCCGTTCGTGATCCGCAAGCTCATTGAGCGCGGTATTGTCAAGACCGTCAAGAGCGCCAAGAAGGTGGTGGATCGTCGTACCAGCGACGTATGGGACATCCTGGAAAAAGTGATCCAGGGACGCCCCGTCCTCCTCAACCGTGCTCCCACACTGCACCGCCTGGGTATCCAGGCCTTCCAGCCGGTTCTCATCGAGGGTCGCGCCATTCGCCTGCACCCGCTCGTCTGTACGGCCTTCAACGCCGACTTCGACGGGGACCAGATGGCCGTGCACGTGCCGCTTTCGCATGACGCCGCACTGGAAGCACAGCTGCTCATGCTCTCGAGCCACAACATCCTTTCCCCGGCACACGGCGGTCCGATTGCGGTTCCGACCCAGGACATGGTTCTCGGTCTGTACTACATGACCAAGGCCCGCAACGGCGTCCAGGGAGAAGGCATGCGCTTCTCGTCCATGGGCGAGGCGCGTCAGGCCTATGACCAGGGTGTGGTCCACCTGCATGCCAAAGTCCAGGTCCGTCTGGACGACGGTTCGAATATCGACACCACGCTGGGACGCACCCTCTTCAACGAGATCGTTCCGCAGGGTGTCGGCTTCATCAACGAGGTCCTGACCAAGAAGAACCTTCGCGGCATCATTGGGCGCGTCCTGAAGGCCACCGGATTCCCGGAAACGGCCGCATTCCTGGACGCCATCAAGAACCTCGGATTCGAGAACGCCACGACCGCCGGTCTCACGTTCTCGATTGCCGATATCGTGATCCCGGACGCCAAGGAAGTGCTGATCAGTGGCGCACAGAAGGAAGTGGAGAAGGCCCGCGGCAACTACGCCATGGGATTCATCACGGAAAACGAGCGCTACAACCAGGTCATTGACATCTGGACGCACATCAACAACCAGGTGTCCGAAGTACTCTTCGACACGCTCAAGAACGACCGGGACGGATTCAACGCCATCTACATGATGGCCGACTCCGGAGCCCGTGGTTCGAAGGAGCAGATCCGTCAGCTCGGTGGTATGCGCGGCCTCATGGCCAAGCCGCAGAAATCGCTGGTCGGTAGTGCAGGAGAGATCATCGAAAACCCGATCATCTCGAACTTCAAGGAAGGTCTGACCGTCCTTGAGTACTTCATCTCCACGCACGGTGCCCGTAAAGGTCTGGCCGATACGGCCCTCAAGACCGCCGACGCCGGTTACCTGACCAGACGTCTGGTGGACGTCGCCCAGGACGTGACCGTGAATGAAGCTGACTGTGGATCGCTCCGCGGTATCCGCATCTCGGCCCTCAAGGACAACGAGGATGTGGTTGAACCGTTGGCCGACCGAATCCTCGGTCGCGTATCGGTTCACGAAGTATCCGACCCTCTCACGGGCGAGACGCTTGTCGAGGCCAACCAGCTCATCGACGAGGAGAAAGCCCGCGCCATCGCCGAGACCTCCATCGAAGAAGTGGAAATCCGCTCGGTGTTGACATGTGAGTCCCGTCGCGGCGTATGCGCCCTGTGCTACGGCCGTAACCTCGGATCAAACCGCATGGTCGAGACCGGCGAGTCGGTAGGTGTCGTCGCTGCCCAGTCCATCGGTGAACCAGGTACACAGCTTACGCTCCGTACCTTCCACATCGGGGGTACGGCCAGCCGCATCTCGGCCGAATCCACCATCCAGTCGAAGTTTGCCGGTAAGGTGGTCTTCGAGAACCTCCGCACGGTCGAGTTCGATCCGGGTGATGGTGCCAAGGATGTGGTCCTCTCCCGTCAGGGTGAGATCAAGATCGTGGATACCGAGGAAGGCAGCCGTCAGCTGATTTCCTACCTGATTCCCTACGGTGCCGAAGTCATGGTATCCGAAGGGGACGTTGTCGAGAAAGGCTCGGTCCTGGCCGCCTGGGACCCGTACAACTCGGTCATCATGTCGGAATTCTCCGGTACGGTAGGATTCCAGGACATCATCGAAGGCGTCACGTACCGAGAGGAATCCGACGAGCAGACGGGTTACAAGGAGAAAGTCATCATCGACACGCGCGAGCGCTCCATGACCCCGGCCATCCTCGTCAAGGGCAAGGACGGCGAGCGCGAATACCCGCTGCCTGTCCGTGCCCGCATCCAGGTGGACGCCAAGGACAAAGTCGGGGCCGGTCATATCCTCGTCAAGATCCCGCGCCAGTCGGCCAAGACCCGGGACATCACCGGGGGTCTGCCGCGCGTTACGGAACTCTTTGAAGCCCGTACGCCGAACGACCCGGCAAGAGTCAGTGAGATCGACGGTATCGTGACCTTCGGCGGCCGTAAGCGCGGTTCGCAGGAAGTGGTCGTTACCAGCCGGGACGGCACGGAAGCCAAGATGTACCTCGTGCCCCTTACGAAGCACCTTCTCGTCCACGAGAACGACTTCGTGCGCGCCGGAGACCCGCTCTCCGACGGCCAGGTGGCTCCGCAGGACATCCTGTCCATCCTCGGCCCCCGCGCTGTCCAGGAATACCTGGTCAACGAGATCCAGGAGGTTTACCGCCTGCAGGGGGTAACGATCAACGACAAGCACATCGAGTGCATCGTCCGCCAGATGATGCAGAAGGTGCTCGTGGTCGATGCCGGGGACACGACGCTTCTCGAAGACAACTACGTGGATCGTTTCGTTCTCGAAGAGATGAACGATGCCCTGTATGACAACTTCGTGGTCATCGATCCGGGTGCCTCCGATCTCGTCATCGGCGAGGTCGTGGACCGTCGTCGCCTGCGTGAGGTCAACTCGGCCATGAAGCGTCAGGACAAAGCAGAAGTACAGGTGCGTGAGGCACAGCCCGCCGTGGCTGAGCCGGTGCTCCTCGGTATCACGCAGGCCGCGCTTGCCACGGATTCGTTCGTGTCGGCGGCCTCCTTCCAGGAAACGACGAAGGTCCTGACCGAAGCAGCCATCGCTGCCAAGTCCGACCCGCTCTTCGGCCTGAAAGAAAACGTGATCGTGGGTCACCTCATCCCTGCCGGTACCGGTCAGCGCGAATTCAAGGACCTTATCGTCGGCTCGCAGGCCGATTACGAGGAACTGCAGGCAGCTATCGGAACGGAGTCCAGTGGAGACGGCGCTACGCGCGAAGTGTCCGCTCCGTGATCCGGGTGGGAGCGCCAGCGCGTTCCCGTAACGGTTTGCACCAGGGTTCTACCCAAGGGCCCGGCCGCCGAAAGGCGGCCGG
>JAQCDI010000298.1 GCA_027620595.1 Bacteroidota bacterium
GGGCCTTTGAAAGCGGCGCGGCCGCAGGCCGCGCCGAACGAGGGTCCTGCTTCCACTGCGGGGTGTGTCCCGGCGGGGGACGTCCCGGGAACAGGGCTTCTCCACGCGTCAATGTACCCAAAGGCTGCCATGCTGATCGACACGCACGCCCACATTTTCCTCGAACCGTTTGATTCCGACTTTGATCAGGTCCTGGAGCGGGCGAATGGCGCAGGTGTAGGCCATATCCTCATGCCGGCCATCGATGTGCCGTCCATCCACCGGTGTCTGGAGCTGGCTGATGCGTACGATGGAAGCCGCGGAGGGCCGGTCCTGCATGCCATGGCAGGCATTCATCCTTCGTCGGTCAAGGATGCCACCGACTCGGACCTGGAAACCGTGGCCCGGCTTGCCCGTGACCCGCGCATCGTGGCCATCGGAGAGACCGGACTCGACTATTACTGGGATCGGTCATTTGACGCAAGGCAGCACGACAGCTTGCGCTTCCACATCCGTCTGGCCGAGGAAGTCGACAAACCGCTCGTCTTCCACGACCGGGAGTCTTCTCACGATCTGGTCCGCATTGTACAGGAGGAAAAAGGGCGCTCCGCGCGCCCTGACCGCATCCGGGGCGTCTTCCATTGCTTCGGAGGACCTTCGGAGCACACCGAGCGCGTCTTGGCCCTCGGCTTCCACATGGGGATCGGAGGTACGTACACCTTCAAGAACGGAGGCATACCGCAGGCTACCGCCACAGTGCCGATGGACCGGATCATCCTTGAAACGGACGCTCCGTACCTGACGCCGGCTCCGCACCGCGGGACGCGCAATGAACCTGCTTACGTATGGCTGGTGGCCGAAAAGCTGGCCGAAATGCGGGGACTGTCTGTCGAGGAGGTGACCCGTGTCACGACCGAGAACGCGAAACGCCTTTTCGGCCTGGCCTAGAACGCATCCCGCCACCGCACCGGGTGTGCCCGGGTTGTCCAACAACCTTCTAGATTTCGTAGAGGGCGTCCGGGATTTCGACCCGCTTGTTGCCCTGCACGGCCTCGTTGGCCTTGATGGCCAGAACGGTGGACTCGAAGCCCAACTGCGCACCGGCCACCGGGGGAAAGGGGCCGTAGATCAGGTTGTCGGCAAAGGCCTTGCAGGCATGCCAGATCGGCGGTTTGGCATTCGGATCGTCGGCCGTCGGATCCTGCCCGAGCGCTTCCAGCTTGGTGGCATTGGCCAGCAGGGCAATGCCGGTTTCCTTGTAGAAACGGTCCTTGCGCGCGTAGACCTCCCATCCGAGCATGGGCGCATCGACTTCCTTGAACATCCAGGCCTTCTCATCGCGCAGGATGATGGTGGCGTCGTTGCCGAAGAGCAGGTCATAGGCGGCGTCGAATCCGCTGACCAGCGTGGCGTCGTAGAGCATGTTCTCGCCGCCAGGGTACTCGACGATGGCTTGGATGGTGTCCTTCACGGATCGTGTGTCATTCCAGTACATGATGCCCCCGAATCCGGAAACGGCCTTGGGCCGGGCATCCAGGATCCACGAGGTAACATCGATCTGCTGGATGCCGATCTCGCCGATCAGGCCAAGGGACAGGTCTGTGTCGAGGCGCCAGTTGAGCGCGTCGGCGCGGGCGCCAGAAGAAGACGTGCGCCGCCAGCTCTGCTTAGAATGCCACTGCGAGCGGGTCATGGCCGTGCGGCCGATGGCACCGCTGCGGACGAACCCGAACACGCTGCGGTACTGCGGCTCGGTCCGATAGAGCATGCCCGCCTGGAAGATCTGGCCCTTCGCCGCCAGACCGGCCTTGGCTATGGCACGGGCATCCTCGATGGTGTGCGCCAGCGGCGCTTCGCAGTAGACATGTTTTCCCGCCTGAAGGGCGTCCAGCACGATGTCTTTGTGCTCATGGGTGGCTGTGGCCACGAAGACAGCCACGATGTCCGGATTGTCGAGGATCTCACGGTAATCCGCCACACGCGCGGCCTGCGGGTGTTCGCGCTGGGCTCGACGAAGCATCAACGGGAAGTTGTCGCAGATGGCGGCCAGTTCCAGCTCCTCGATGTCCGCGATGGCAGCAGCAATCTCACGTCCCCATTCCCCGAAACCGATCACCGCGCAGCGGAAAGGATCGTCCACCGTGCGGGTACCCAGGATCTGGGCCGCAGCCGCCGGAATCCGTTCGGCAGAGGCCAGTACACCTGAGAGCGTGCCCATTGCACCGGTCTTGAGGAAATTGCGTCGGGAAAAGGGTTTCGAAGCCACGAGATGAAACGTCTAGGGTCAATGAAAGCGGGCAAAGGATCCGTCCGATGGCGGCCGTCCTCCGGTAACCGTCCATCCCGAATCCGTTTTCAGGAACGTGGTTCCCCGGATCGTGTCGGGCGGACTCCATTGTGGATCGGAGAGCAAAGCTGTGGACCAGGCGTCGGCGTGGGTGGCCTGTGCGTGAAGGACAAGGGACAGGCGCCGACCTGACACGGCGCGCCCCGTTGACGGCTGGATGATGTGTCCCACCGGTTCATGGGTTCCGTGCATGGTCACTGACTTGCCATGGATTCCGGATACGGAAAGGGCGCCGCCCCGCAATCCCACTTCCAGGATCCAGTCCCGCTCCACGCCCGGGGTAGGGTAGGGGTCTTCAATCCCCACCTGCCATTCCAGGCCTGCTTCGTCCCGGCCCATCCCGAAGACCGTACTCGTGCCACCATGAAGCAACGCATGCACTACGCCGGCTTCTTCCAGCACGACCCGCGCCTCGTCGAGCGCCCAGCCCTTGGCCACGCCGCCGAGGTCCATTTGCATCGCGGCCTCGGGCAACCGGATCGTCCCGTTTTCCTCATCCAGTTGGATTCGGGCGAACCCGATGGCCGACCGGATGGCGTCCAGTTCGGCCTCCGTAGGGGTCCGACCGGGCGAATTCCGGTGGCGAAGGCCCCATGAGGCCAGTGCCGGGGCCACAGTGGGGTCGAACCGTCCGCCGGTTTCCTCGAACAGGGTGCGGCAGGTTCCGAGCAGGCGAGCCATGGCTCCGCTCAGGCGCACCTGCTCCCTTGAAGCATTGCGATTGATGCGGGAGAGCTCGCTCGACGCGTCGTAGAAACTGCACATGCCCTCGACGCGCCGGATCTCGCGCAGGGCCTCCTCGCCGGCCGCACGCAAGTGCACCGGATCGTCTCCGACGAGCAGCAGCTCGAACCGGGTGGCCATGGCCTTCAGGGCCAGACGGACGGAGGGCATGGGACGGGCGGATATGCGAGCGG
>JAQCDI010000299.1 GCA_027620595.1 Bacteroidota bacterium
GACGGGCCGCACCGCGCAGGCGGTCGATGTCGATGTCGGCGTGCGACGTGCTGGCGCTGAATTCCTCGCTCTCGATGCTTTCGAATTACAGGTCAGCGTGGGACGTTTCCAGTTCAATGACGCCGGCGCGCAGCGCCTTTCCTGCAATGTCGCCATGGGATGACTTGACCCACATGCGGCGGCTGGAGATGTTGCCGAGTTCGACGTCGCCATGGCTGGTCAGCATCGAAAGCTCGCCCTCCAGGTCCCCGACCCAGATATCCCCGTGGTTGGTTTCCATGTCGATTTTGAAGCGTGCAGGAATGTGCACCTTGACATCGATGTCCATGTTGAAATTGCTCCATCCACGCGGGTCGTCCGCAAGGATGATGATGTCTCCGTCCCGCTCTTCGACGCTCCAGTTCATCTCTTCAAAGCGCTCGCGGGCGCGGCCCATTCGGTTCGAATCCAGCGTCACTTTTTACGGTGGCTTCATTTCCCGCGCCGGTCACGATGTGGAATTCGGCGTGCGAGACGTCCACGCGCAGGGTGGCCCCTTCCTTGACCGTGAAGCGCTCGCTGATCATGACTTCCTCGCCGCGCAGGTCGCTGGCGGCCACGGAAACGGCCGAGGCGCTGATCACAATGCGGTTGCCTTCCTCGCGGATCGTGATGCCATCGGTTTCGGAGACCGTCACGGCTTCCACGACGACGTCTTCGTGGAGATTGAGCTTCTTGTTGATGCTCTGGAAGAGGTTCAGGCCGCCGAGGGCGGTAAGGACGGCCAGCAGGGCGGCAATGATTTTGGTGCGCATGGCGAAGGGAAGGTTGGACGGATGGCAGATGATGCAGGTACGGTTGGCCGGACAGGATGGTTACAAGGCTCGATCAATCGTCCGGAACGCGGTTCGCCCGCATGATTCTTGGATTCCTCTCCCAGGCGTATGGTTTGCACACCCTATATTCGCACCCTCATTTTTTGCCGCAATGTTGCCGACAGAGCGGCCAACAACGACCCCAACGCCCGTTCCAGATCGTGAGCACCTCGAAGACCGCCAACCAGATCCGCGCTGAATTCCTGTCCTTCTTCCAGGAGAAGGGGCACACGATCGTGCCTTCGGACAGCCTCGTCCCCGGCAACGACCCGACGCTCATGTTCACGAACGCGGGGATGAACCAGTTCAAGGACGTCTTCCTGGGCGAAGGGGAACGCTCCTACGTGCGCGCCGTGGACACGCAGAAGTGCCTGCGCGTCTCGGGCAAGCACAACGACCTCGACGAAGTGGGGTACGACACGTACCACCACACCTTTTTCGAGATGCTGGGCAACTGGTCCTTCGGGGACTACTTCAAGAAAGAGGCCATCGGCTGGGCGTGGGAGCTGCTGACGGAGCGCTGGGGTCTCGATCCGGCCCGCATGTACGCCACCGTGCACGAGGGCGACGCGAAACTGAACCTGGAGGCCGACGAGGAAGCCGAGGGCTACTGGAAGAGCGAGACCTCGATTCCGCACGACCACATCATGCGCTGCTGGTCGAAGGACAACTTCTGGATGATGGGGGACACCGGTCCGTGCGGTCCCTGCTCGGAGATCCACTACGACATGCGCTCGGACGAAGAGCGCAAGGCCAAGCCGGGCATCGAGTTGGTCAACCAGGACCATCCGCAGGTCATCGAAATCTGGAACCTGGTCTTCATCCAGTACAACGCCCAGAACGACGGGTCGCTCAAGACCCTTCCGGCCAAGCACGTGGACACCGGCGCCGGGTTTGAGCGCGTCGTGGCCGTCCTGCAGGGCAAGAAGAGCAACTACGACACGGACGTCTTTGCGGCCATCCTGGATGCCATTTCGGCCAAGTCCAAGGAGACAGGAGGGAAGCCCTACCAGGAAATCGCGGCTGACCCCGCTGCCGAAAAGCAGGCCATTGCGCTCCGCGTCATGGCCGACCACCTGCGCACCATCTCGTTCGCGGTGGCCGACGGCGTCATGCCGGGCAATGCCGGCCGCGGGTACGTGATCCGCCGCATCTTGCGCCGCGCCGTGCGCTACGGCTACCAGACGCTCGGCTTCCGCGAGCCCACGATGACCACGCTCGTCCCGGTGGTTGTCCAGGAAATGGGTGGACAGTTCCCCGAGCTCAAGAAGCAGCAGGCCTACATCGAGCGCGTCGTGCGCGCCGAAGAAGAGAGCTTCCTTGAAACCCTCGGCACGGGCATCGAATCGTTCGAATGGGTGGCGAACCACCTCTCGGGCCAAGGCGCCGATGCGGCTTCGGTCGAAAAGGATCGCGGCACGATGGACCTGCTCCTGAAAGCCTGGACGCACGGCGAGGACCGCAAAGCCATCGTGGCCGACTTCCTGGCCAACGCCAAGGCGGGCAGCCTGGCGGGCGAAATTGCCTTCCTGCTGCATGATACCTATGGCTTCCCGGTGGACCTCACGCAGCTCATGGCGCGCGAAGCCGGCTTCGACGTGGACATGAAGCGCTACGCCGAGCTGATGGACGAGCAGAAGGAGCGTGCCCGCGCAGCCTCGTCGTTCAAGGTGGACATGTCGGGCGAGGGCGGCTGGACGCAGGTTTCCGACGGCAGTGATTCGGCCTTCACGGGATACGAAGCCAGCGAAGGATCGGCTCGCATCCGCGCCATGCGCACGGTGGAAGGCAAGGACGGCGCCGAGCACCACGAGATCATCCTCGACGCGACGCCCTTCTACGCCGAGAGCGGCGGTCAGGTGGGCGACATCGGCGTCCTGAACGTCGGCGGAGAAGACATCCGCGTGCTCGACACGCAGAAGCAGGGCGGCAAGATCATCCACCTGGTGGACCGCCTGCCCGAGGACGCCTCGTCCGACGTGCGCGCCCTCGTGGACGCTGCGCGCCGCGAGCGCATCGTCAAGCACCACTCCGTGACGCACCTCATGCACGCCGCCCTGCGCGAGCGCCTGGGCGACCATGTGGCCCAGAAAGGATCGCTCGTGACCCCCGGCCATCTGCGCTTCGACTTCTCGCACTTCGAGAAGGTGGGGGATGAGGACCTGCGGGCCATCGAGGACCGCGTCAACGCCGTCATCCAGCGCAACATTGCCAAGCAGGAAGAGCGGGACGTGCCCATCAAGGAAGCCCTCTCCCGCGGCGCTACGGCCCTTTTTGGCGAGAAGTACGGCGAAAAAGTCCGCATGATCACGTTTGATCCTGCGTACTCGATCGAATTGTGTGGCGGTATCCATGTGAATGCGACTGGAGAAATTGGGCTCTTC
>JAQCDI010000300.1 GCA_027620595.1 Bacteroidota bacterium
CGCCTTCATCGTCGGCGCCGACGACACTCTCTACCACCTGCCACCGGTCCTGCAGGCCGGGCAGCGCCAGCCCGACTTTCGGGTGTGGGTGTGGTTCACACCATGAGGCCGTAGAGTTGGATTCCGGTCCGATTTTCTCGGTGGCGTGGGGCGGTCCGCCATCAGCGCTGAGCATCCAGCCGGGCCCAAACCGGGGGAAATTCCCCCGCTTGAGATTGATCACATCTCTCGGCCCCCCAGCAGCGCCGCGGCTTCGAGGATGCCATCGAGCGTATGGAAGCCCCTCGACAGGGTCAGCCAGCCTGGTGCGCCGTTGTTCTTGAGGTGCCCGCCAAGCCTTGCAACGGCGTACAGCACGTCCACGGCTTTCGGGTCTCGCTTGAGCTTGAGCCCCCACTTGTTCTTTTGCTTGGCAGCGATTGCGACGAGGACTTCCAGGTATTTGGGCTCCAATACTTGATCAGCAGGCGCTTCCGGGAAATCTCTCGCGTAGGAGCGTAGATGCAGCATGCGCCAGGCCATCGGCATGCACAGACCCAAGGCGTTGTGTAGTGCGTGCAGACTCTCCAGCTGGAGCTGCTCGTACCTACAGCCGGTCTTCAGTGCTTTGAAGTACTCCTCGATGGTCCACCGGGCCCGGTAGGCATCGAGGACTCGAAGCACATCCACGTCCGTTTCGATGGACTCTGTGGTCAGCAACATCCACGAAATGGGCGTTTCGCCGTCCGGAGGGGACACCTCGGTGACTGCGACGATGTTCAAATTGAGACGGCGGGTTCGGGAAGAAGTATCGTCAGGACGAAGAATGCTGGCTGCAGCGGCGCGAACTTCGAGGGTGGTGGTGCGCTTGCTCCCACTCGATCCGGTTCCATCAAGATGAGTCTCCAACGGCTGTTTTCGTCTGACCGGTGTCGCCCCACAGGCGCTGGTAGACGGGGGCAGCCTGAACCTGTATCAGCACCTTGGCACCGTCAGGCAGGGCGAAGCGCGCCATGTTGTCGGCCCGGGTGCAACGGCGTCGCTGACGGTCCGCGTCGTCGCGCGCGACCAGTCGTAGGACGGGCTTGTCGTCAGGCAACTCGACTTGAATGTGGACCGTGGCCCGCAGGGAGACCGAGCCGAAGGCCTGTCGTGCGCTGGCTGGCAGGAACAACGAGTGGAGGACGGCCCGCTTGCCGGGGAGTGTGTCGACCGGAGCGATTCGGGAGGGCCCCGCCGTTCGGACCCGGACCAGCCGTTCGCGCAGGTCCGCGGCGAGCGCTGTGGGGACAGCAAACTGGGCATGCTTTGCCGCGCCGGGCCTGTTCGAGTGGAAGCAGTCCGTGCGTTCGGTGCAGTCGTCGCAACCGCCGGTAGGCCTCCGAAAGATGATGCCCGTCCGGCCTGATGCGTGCTCTCCGGGTCGGACCGAGGTGAGCGTCATCGGGCGCCCATCGGCACAGTGGATTTCACTGGCTTCGGTGTCCCAGCGCCAACCTGGCTTGTGTTGCAGCAGGCTATTCCAATCCAGCCCTTCCAATGTGTGCTGGAGGACCGGGTCCCGTGGCCACGCCTGCGGGACCCTTTCGTCGACCTCGTTCCGGCGGAGCTGCTGGACCGGTCGCACCTCGGGAGGCCGCTCGAGCTGGAAGCCGCGGACCAGGCGCAGGTTCCACACCGACAACCCGACGAGCGTAGCCAGCTCCTGGCCGGGCAGGTGGTAGCTGATGATGCGGTCGAGGCCGAATTCTCGGTCCTCCTGAGCGAAGCGGTTCTCCTCTCCCGCACGGCCGAAGTAGGCGCTCATCGCGTCGGCAGCAGGCCAGGCGTCGGCCGGTAGGTCTACGGCGAACAGCTCGACCTGCCAGCCGTCGATGGTCCTCCCACGCTTCGCGGCACCGGACTTCGGGAAGATGGCCGCCACGACCCGTACTGTCACGGGCTCATAGGTTGTGCCGTCCGGGCGTCGTGTCTTCTTGCCCGGCAGCACGGTCAACACACCCAGATCGGTGGCTGCCCGCTGGGGACCGCTCCGACTGTCTGGCACCGGCCTCCAGATGGCCGCGCGGAGATGGGCGAGAACGTCGGGGTCCTCGTACAGCGCGGGCCGGTTCAGTCGGGTGATGAACGGCAGCTTCCGCTCTCGGCATGCCGTGAACCACGGCACGTTGCCATACTCGCCATCCATGCGGACCAGGACCCGAGAGCGGGTGTGTTCGACTCGGTCGACAGTCTCCGCGATGGCGTCCAGAGCGCGTTCCAGGTCGACCACCCCGTCGCCGTTGCCAGCAGCAAGGTGGGCGTGAACCCAAGCCCCGGAGCCTGCGTGCTGCGTGGTGACCCGGCGGAACTGGATGTCGCCCCGCTTGCGGCCCGAGTAGCCTGGCGCACCCGTCTGCTCCGACCGACGCCGGGGCGCTGGCAGGTCCTCACCGCTGGGCAGCGCGCGGTGGCGCAGGGTGGTGACCGTCGGGTCCACATCGAATACGTGCCAGCCCTCACCGTTGGCGTCGTAGCTCTGCACAACCGGATGCCGGAGCAGCTCGTCGATGCCGGCCACGCCCGCCAGCAGCCAGGAGGCCCGGGGCCGCAGCAGCTCGTGTTCGACGGAGTCCAGCGCCCTGGACACCGACGCTGGCGACGGCAGCTTCTTCCGGCCCATCACAGGCCCGACCAACCGAGAGACCGGGCCCAGCACCTTCCAGAACTTCCGCAGCCCACAGGTGAGCCCCGACGAGAAGTACAGCCAGAGGAACAGCCACACGTCGAGCCCACAGAACCCGCCCTGCCGGCGAATTTGCACCTTCTCGCCCACGTCCTCGAGGACTTCCTGCCCGAGCAGGCTGGCCAACACCGCGACTCCCTCCAGCAGGCAGTCCGGGACGCGCGCGGCGTCCTCCGGTCCAAAGGTGACGTCGAGTGTGGGGCGTGTCATGATGGCCTTCCTCTGTGGGAGGCGGCCGCGGGGAGTTCATCCGGCAAGATGCCCGCGGCCGATACCTCCAGAGGACATCCCCAGAGGATCTGGGCCTCTACCCGGAGACGGCGCAGGGATGCGAGCCCAAGTGATTCAGCTGATGGCCAGCGATTTCATGGATCCGGAACGAGTGGGATGAACCACGTCGTTGTGTGTGGCTACGACCCCGGCGCCCGGATGCTGCTCGACGCCATCCTGGACGAAGTCGACCCCACCGTCACCGAGCTGTATGTCTTTG
>JAQCDI010000013.1 GCA_027620595.1 Bacteroidota bacterium
CGACTACAACGGAAACACCCCTGTCTTCGGGTGGAATCCTTCCGCGTTCCTGGCCGACGTCCATTCGCTCGACCGACCCGTGGTCTGGGTGGAGTTTGACCGCCCCTGGATATTGCCGGAACTGGTAGACCACGCCGATGCCATCATTCAAGCCTGGGATGGATCCTCCGCCATGGCGGAAGGAACGGCCGATGTCCTTTTCGGCCTCGCGCCCGGATCCGGCCGGCTGCCGGTCAACGTTGGAACCATTTGGCCGAGGGGCTCGGGATTGGACCTGCCGGCGCACTTTTCAGCTCCGGGACGGGCATCCGATGCAGGTCTTGATCCTTCCGTGCTTTCCCGGCTGGACTTCAACCTGGACCGCGCCATGGCCGATTCCGCCTTTCCGGCGGCTGCTCTGGCCGTGGGAAGGGATCTGACGGTGGCATATCAAGAGGTGGTGGGGTACCACACGTTCGAGCGCATGCAGCCTTTGGCTGAACGGGATCTGTTCGACATGGCCTCCCTGACCAAGGTACTGTCCACTACGACCGCCATAATGCTGCTGGTCGAGGAGGGGCAGATCGACCTTGATCGTCCTGTAGCAGATTATCTACCGGAGTTCGGGCAGAACGGTAAGGGTATGGTTACGGTCCGGCACCTGCTGACCCATACAGGAGGGCTCATCCCGTTCCGCCCGTTCCACATGCAGGGAGTGCGTTCCGGCGCCGAAGTGCGCCGGCTTATCCTGGCCGACACCCTGGTATACGAGCCCGGTACGCAGTCCCGGTATTCGGATTTCGGCCCCATCACGCTGGCCTGGATGATCGAGGCCATCACCGGCCAGGAGTTCGGTTCGTGGGTCAACGAGCATGTCTTCCGACCCCTGGGGATGGTGGACACCGGATATCTCTCCAGCCAGACCCGTAACCGTCCCGATGCCGTCCCGACCGAGGTGGACGATTATTTCCGTCGGCGCACCTTGCAAGGAGAAGTGCATGACGAAACGGCTTGGCTGCTGGGCGGTACGGCCGGACATGCGGGACTCTTCTCCACCATCCGGGACCTTGAGCGCTTTGCAGGCATGCTGTCCCGTGAGGGTCGCGTCGGTGGACTTCAGTTCCTTCGCCCGGAAACCCTGCGGCACTTCACTTCAGCCGCCGATCCCACTGGCCAGCACACTCGGGCCCTGGGCTGGGATACCAAAAGCATGATAGGGTATTCGTCCGCTGGGAGCCGATTCGGTCCCCGCTCTTTCGGACATACGGGCTTCACGGGAACCTCCCTGTGGTTCGACCCGGATTCCCACCTCTATGTGATCCTGCTGACCAACCGGGTGCATCCGACGCGCGACAACCGGCGGTTGACACCTTTGCGTCCGGCCGTGGCCAATGTGGCCTTCGAGTCCATGGTTCGCGCCCATTCCAAGGCAGCTGCGCAGACGGAGTGACCGGGACGGAACCGGTCCTGCCATCACGGCTTCAAGCGGGGCAGCAAACCATCCGCACCCCCATGCCGACCTACGAATACCAACGTGAAGACGGAACGCGGTTCGAGATCGAACAGCGGATCACCGAAAAACCCTTGGCTGTCTGCCCCACGACCGGTCAGAGTGTCAAACGCCTGATCTCAGGCGGCGCCGGCCTGGTCTTCAAGGGAAGCGGATTCTACCTGACGGATTATGCGCGCAAGTCGTCCAGTCCTCCGGCTGCTTCTTCGAGTGACAGTGCCAGCTCCGGCAGCGAATCCACGCCGACCAAAGAGTCCTCCGCGTCCAAAGAGTCCTCCGCATCGAAGGACTGACCCGCGCCCCCTGTCAGCGGCGGGCTGCCTGTACGATGGACAGGAAATCGTCTGCTTTCAGACTGGCACCCCCGATCAGGCCTCCGTCCACATCCGGACGGTCAAACAAGTCGGCCGCGTTGTCCGGCTTGACACTTCCCCCGTAGAGGATGGCAATCCCCGCGCCGATGGTCCGACCGAAACGGTGCTCCAACTGACGGCGGATGTGACCGTGCATGGCTTCAACCTGCTCCGGACTGGCCGTTCGGCCCGTTCCAATGGCCCAAACGGGCTCATAGGCCACGACCAGCTCTGAAGCGTGGTTCAATTCCACATTCTCCAGGCTTTCGCGCAGCTGACGCTGCACGACTGTCTCGTGCTGCTCCGCTTCCCTTTCCGGCAGGGATTCTCCGACACAGACGATGGGCACCAGGCGGTGGGCACGGGCCTGGACGGCCTTGCGACTGACGCCGGCATCGGTTTCGACGAAGAATTGCCGCCGTTCAGAATGACCGAGGATCACATAGTGGCACCCCACGGCGCGCAGCATGGGTGCCGACACTTCTCCAGTGAATGCCCCGTTGTCGGCTTCATGCATGTTCTGGGCACCCAATCGGATTCCGCTTCCGTGAAGCACCGAGTAGACCGCGTCCAGCGCAACAAACGGTGGGCAAATACCGACCTCCACGTGATCCTGGCGTCCCAGCGACGAGACCAGAGCCGATGACAATTGCCTGGCAGCGGCCAGGTCGAGATTCATTTTCCAGTTTCCGACGACAAGCATGTTTCCGGGGGTCAGGGGTGGGTGGGGCGGACACGACCTAGCGGCCTTCGAGGTATGCTCCCATCTGGTTGAAAGAGTTGATGATGGACACCAGGTCCGCTTCCAGATCATCCAGAGCCGGCCCTGTATACTTGGCCACGATGCGTCCGTCGGGATCGATCAGGACACGCGTCGGGATGATGTTGATGTTGAAGTCCCGTGCAACCTGCTGCTCCAGCCCTCCTCCATCGAGAACGAAATACCCGGGGTGTTCCTGTTCTTCGAAGAAAGCTTCGTTGATGGCCGCATCGGCCTGCACACTGACCGAAACATAGGCAAAAAGCCGCTCGTCGATCTTCGACGCAATGTTGTTCCGGGCTGCGAGTTCGCGCTGGTACAGGGGCTCTAGCGGATCGAAGAATTCCAGGATGACAAAGCGGCCCAATTGGTTGGAGGAGGTCAGCTCCACTCCTTCCTTATCCAGGAGAGCAAAGGCAGGAGCCTCCATCCCCGGCTGGAGATTCTCCAGGTCGTACGTCGCACGGCTGGCCCAGGAAGCCCATGGTGACTCCGGAAAGAGTCTGCGAAGTTCGGAGGCTGTTTCCACCGCTTCAGATGTACGGTTGCTGTCGGCATAGGCAATGACAATCTCGGCCATGATGCCCGGCTTGCGCTCGTCATCCGCGGCCGCCTGCAAGGAGCGCAACAGGCTCAGCGCGGCCTCTCCACCCTCCAACCTCGCAAGGGAGCGCCGCGCAGCACGCGCCAATTCAACGATGCTGGCGTTATTCGGGGAAATCTCCGGGTACCGCGCCACCACAAGGGAATCATTCCAGCCCTCCAACATGATCACGGACTCGGCCTTGGCCAGATCCCCTCCGATTGTGCCTTCGTACGTGCCATGGATGTTCCAGAGGACGGTGCTGGTCTGCGTGATGACCTGCTCCAGATCGCCGGGCGTGTAGTCTCCGCCGCCGATGAGGGCTGCCATGGAATAGTTGTGCTGGGTCTTGGCATTACGGTAAGCCGTCCAGGCTGCATTCTCGCCCGACACGATGCGCAGGCGGCGGGCTCCCGTCGGGAATACGGCACTCACTTCCACGCTGTCTCCATCCACCGCCACGAATTCGCCCAGAGCCAGTTGGGTACCGTTGCGCTCGACCGAGATCGGATAAATCCCGGGTTCAGGAGCCCGCACTTCGAACATGAACTGTCCGTCCCGTCCGGTGACCGCCGTTCCCAGCGTATCCACATCCCCGTCCCGTTGGCCCAGCACGCTGACCCGGAATCCGGCGTGATCCCCCGTTGAGTCCACTTCCGCACGGACCGAGAACGATCCCTTCACGTGGGAGCGGACAGGGTAATCACCCCCGTCCCCACAGGCTGTCAGGGACAGAAGCATGCCGGCCACAAGGACGGGCAGGATCATAGAACGATACGTCATGGCAATATGATGCAATCAGGTGTTGCGGGAGACCCGTCAGCGGGGAGGCAACAAACCCCCATGATCCGGCGGGGATCCACCAGGGAAGGTCAATAGGACAGGACTTCGTCCACGGCTGCGGAGAGACGGGACTGGGCCGAATAAATGCCTTCCTCGATCGCTTTGGAAAAAGCGATGGGCATGTCGGCGCCGCCGATCCGCATGGGAGGCGCATCCAGCGCGTCAAAGGCCAGCTGGCTGATCTCGGCAGCGATTTCAGCACCGAAACCTCCAGTACGGGGAGCTTCGTGGAGCAGGATGGCTCGACCGCTCTTGCGGACCGAAGCCAGCACGGTTTCCCTGTCCCAGGGAATCAGAGTGCGGAGATCGATGACTTCGATGTCCACCCCGCGGAGTGCCTGCTTTTCTGCTTCCTCGACGGCCCAGTGCACCCCTACCCCCCACGTCACGATGGTCACGTCGCGACCTTCCCGCACCACGGAAGCCTTGCCCAGCGGAATCCGGACGGCATCCTCGGGCACCGGGCCCTTGATGGAGCGGTACAGCTTCTTGTGCTCGAAGAACAGGACCGGATTGGGATCGTCCAGACTGGACAGCAACAGACCCTTGGCATCTTCAGGCGTGGCGGGTACCACCACCTTCAGGCCCGGAACATGGCAGAACCAGGCCTCCATGGACTGCGAGTGGAATGGCCCCGCGCCAATGCCTCCTCCGAAAGGAGCCCGGATCGTCACGTTGATCGGTGCACCCCAGCGGTAGAACGTGGTGGCCAGATTGTTCACGATCTGGTTGAATCCACACGAGATGAAGTCGGCGTACTGGATCTCCAGCACCGGCTTAACGCCGGCCAGAGCCAACCCCATGGCCGCACCCACGGCGGCGCTCTCGATGATCGGCGTATTGCGCACCCGATCCCGCCCGAAAGCTTCGACAAACCCCTCGGTCACTTTGAATACGCCACCATATTCGGCGATATCCTGTCCCATGATCACGGAGTCGGGTTCTTCCTGCATCCACGTGCGGAGTCCGTCCGAGATGGCATCGATGAACCGCTTCTCGGTCCGCGCTCCCGAGGCCGGCGCAACGGACGGAATGCCGGGTGCCAGCGGAGCAAAGACGTCGGCGTATTCGGTTTCGGCAGAACTGGTGACTTCAGGCTGCTCAAGCGCCCATTCGGCCAATTTGTCGATCTGCGCCACAAGTTCCTCGCGGATGCGCGCACACGTATCGGCTCCCAACTTGGCCTCAGCCAGCGGCTGAAAGCGGGCAATCGGATCGAGGGTGGCCCACCGATCCTGCAGCTCCCTGGGGACGTACTTCGTGCCGGACGCCTCCTCGTGTCCCCGCATGCGGAACGTCTTCATTTCCAGCAAAGTGGGGCCATGTCCCTGCACCGCCCGTTTCCGGGCCGCCCGCACGGCTTCGATCACCGCCACCACATCATTGCCATCGACAATCGTCGAAACCATTCCATAACCGGGGCCCGCATCGGCCAGGTTTTCCACCGGTACGGCTTCGGCTGTGGGCGTGGACAGACCGTATCCGTTGTTCTCGATGACGAAGAGCACCGGAAGCTTCCAAACGGAGGCCAGATTCAGCGCTTCGTGGAAGTCCCCTTCCCTGGTGGCACCTTCACCGACGAAGGCCGCCGCCACGCGGTTTTCATTGCGCAATCTTGCTGCCAACCCCAGTCCATCGGCCACGGGCAGCATGGCTGCCAGGTGGGAAATCATGCCCACGATGTGCTTGTCTGGCAATCCGAAATGGAAGGTCCGATCCCGCCCCTTCGTGTAGCCCCCTTGTCGCCCCATCAGCTGACAGAAAAGTCGATCCAGCGCCACGCCGCGGGTGGTCCAGACCCCCAGGTTACGGTGCATGGGCAGCAGGTAGTCCTCGTCCACCAGACCCCATGCCACACCTACGGCAATGCCCTCCTGGCCATAGCCGCTGAACCACTTCGACAGCCGTCCCTGGCGGATCAGGCGGAGCTGTTTTTCTTCAATGACGCGAGGCAACATGAGGGCCCGGTAGAGCGACTCGGTTTCTTTCTTGGTTCGGATGGCCATGTATAAAAATAGACGGTCGCCCAAGGACGCCCGTCAAATCAAATCGGTGACGGCGGGGCTCCTCCCCCGCAGGTGCGAAAGATACGGCGATCGGGCTCAATGACCACTGCCGCGCAACGCGGTGTAGATGGTCCTGAACAGGATCTGCAAATCCCGTCGAAGGCTCATGTTTTCGATGTAGAACAGATCATATTTGACCTTCTGCTGCACATCTTCCAGACTGGTGTCGTACTTCCACTTGACCTGCGCCCATCCCGTGATACCCGGTTTTACCCGGTGACGCCGGGAATAAAGGGGAATCTCGCGTGCCAGCTTTTCCACGAAAAATGGTCGTTCCGGCCGTGGGCCGACGAGGGACATGTCTCCTCGGAGTACGTTGAAGAATTGGGGAACCTCGTCCAGGCGCGTCTTGCGAAGCCATCGGCCCACGGCCGTGTAGCGCGGATCATCCTCCGTGGCCCAGACGGGCCCGGTTTCAGCTTCTGCGTCTTCCCGCATCGTCCGGAATTTGTACATCGTGAACTCACGCCCTTTCTGACCGATGCGGCGCTGCCGGTAGATGGCCGGTCCGGAACTGGTGAGCCGGATGACGAGGGCCAGGAAGATCCACACGGGAAGTCCGATGACCACGACGAGGAAGGACACAACGAGGTCGATGAGCCGCTTCAGGCTCTGCTCCCAGGCCTGCATTGGCTCAGGCAGTACTTCGATCAGCGGAAGGCCGTACATGTGCTCAGTGCGGGCCATCCCTCCAATGATGGAATAAAAGTCCGGCACCAATTTCAGGGTGACAGGCTTCCCGTCACAGAGGCGCAATACCTCCATCAGGTGCTCCCCGTCGTTGGGACCGAGCGCAATGAGCACATCCTGTACATGGAGTTCGTCGATCAGCCGTGGCAGATCCTCCACGCGGTGATGTCCGTTGTCGTCCGAGGCCGGCATTTCGGAATCCCGTCGAAGTCGGACGCCCCCGACGATGTCGAGACCGGCTTCAGGATACCGGGCCACCTCCTCGTGGAGCGCGTCGAGGACATCTCCCCAACCCACGATCAGTGCACGATGAAGTCCCTTGCCGCGCAGGATGAGCATTTTCTGGATGGAGCGCACCAGTATGCGACCCACGGATACGCATACAATGACGGCAGCCCAATAGAAAACAACGTTGGATCGGGCCGAATAGGCATCCAGCAGCTCGATGAAGAGCAGGAAGAAAAGGGCCAGGATCCCGACCGAAACCACCTTCACGATGGTCACCAGTTCGTCGAAACGGGAAGCAGCATACCGCTCCCGATACAATCCGAAAAAGGTGAACACCACGAGCCAGAACAGGCTCAGCAGTCCCAGCATGGGCAACAGCATGGTCTGATCCGGCACGTATACCGGCTCGGCAAACCAGCCCCATTCGAACCGGGCCCGGTACCACAACCCGTTGGCCACGAACGTGGCCAGGGCGTCGACGAGTACCAGGAAGATGAGTTCGGTTCTTCGGCTCACGGATTCGGTGGGCGATCGGGCAATGCAGCGGCTGCTACACCTGAAAGTCTGGGAAGGTTCGCCTAATTTCCCTGTCCACGACAACCGACGCCATGATCCGCCGCCTTTTTCTGTGCATCCTGCTGCTTCCAGTGCTGTCCATGACGCGTTCCCGCGCCCAGGAAGCGCCGTTCGTGGCCCTGGACGATCCCATCGTACCGTTCCTGCAGCGGATGCTGCTCGAGGGAATGGCTCCGGAAGCCATCCCTGATCAAGGGCCCTTTTCCCTCTCCGGGGCCCACCATTGGCTGATGGATTCAGGCAGCGGGTCGGGTTGGCAACTGGAAACGGCCCAGCGCATCAAGGATCGATTGCCTGCCCTGGCCACTGGCCAGGAAGCCGTTACAACCATGCTGCGTGTCGGGGGCCGACTGGCCACACAGGATCGGCGGGACCTCTTGCGGTGGCAGGACGCGGACCAGTTATCCTGGCAACCCATGCTGCAATCCACGACCTGGCTCACATCGGGCGCTTGGACCGCCGCATTGGGCGTACGCATAGACAGGTATTATGAAGTGGATCCGGACGGCCTGGATACGGCCCATCGGTGGCTGAGCCGGGCGGAAAATGCCTATCTGGCCCGTGATGGACGCCACGTGGGATTCTTCGTCGGTCGGGCTGCACGCCATTGGGGCGAACCGGGACAGACGGCACTCATGATCAGCGAGAATCCCCGCCCGATGGACCATGTGGCCTTCCGTGTCGGTGCCGATCGCATCCAGGTCCGCTCCATGCTGGCGGAACTGGACAGCTTCACAGGAGACGGGCGGGCCACCGGAACGGCTGGCTCGGATTCCGTTCGCTCCGGGAGTATCCGCCGCTTCCTGGCAGCGCACCGGCTCTCGTTTCGAATCGGTCCGCGTTGGCAGGCCGGCCTCTCCCATGCCACCGTGTATTCGGGTCCGTCCTCCAGCTGGTCCCTCAAGTTCCTGAATCCGTTCAATGTGGCACTCTGGGAAGTGGACAATCGGCCCAAGAATGATGAGAACAACGGAATGGTCGGCGCCTTTGTGCACTTCCGTTCCGATCGGATGCGGGGACGGGCCGAAATCCTGCTCGACGACGTGGACATCCTGAACAACAAGGAGCCCGCCTCGATTGCTGCTCACGCTTCCCTGGAACGGCGCGACGTGGCGCCTCAGCTGAACGTGGCAGTGCACGCCACCCTCGTCTCGGCCCGTACCTACAATGCCGAGCAGGCGGCCGGACGATACCTCTACCTGGATCGGGGCATCGCCGTGCAGCACTCGGACCATGTGGACTTCGGAGCGGCCGTGGAGTGGCTCCGGTGGCCGGGATGGATCATCCGGCCCGGCGTGGATGTGCGCGTTCAGGGCCAACAGGACATGCGCCTTCCGCTTCCCAACACGGACGACGCGCCCTTCCTGCTGGACGGCGTCACGGAAACCACGGTTCGCCCGTACCTGTCCATCCGGGGCCTGATGGCCCGCGGCCTGGATGTCGATCTGGACGCCGGTTGGAACCGTATTTCCGACCTGGGACATGAACTTGGGGCATCCAAGAGCGCCTTCACGGCAAGTATTTCGGCCACCTGGCGCCTCACTGGTCATCGGGCGTTGCCATGAAGCGCTGTTGCCTTGCGTGGCTGATACTGTTGGTTTGCAACATTCAGTTGGCGCCCATGGCCACCGCACAGTCTGTCCCGTCCGATCCTGACGAGGCGTTTGCCACGTTGCGCTTCGCTTTATCCGGAGGCGTGGTCTTCCGAGACCGGGGTATGACCGAATGGAGCCCTGGGCCGGACGCCCGACTTACGGTGGACACGCCCTACGGCAAGGGCCGCTTGCGGGCGGATGTGGCCTGGCAAGCCTGGGAAGGGCAGCCGGCAGCTGCCCGCGTGGACGCAGACGGCGTCCGATCCACGGGAGATCTTCCCAACGTGCAGACCCTGGCTGTGGTTGCCGGGTGGGGATGGACGAGCGATCCGCAGTCGACCATCTCCCTGGAGGCCGGGTGGATGCTGGGCAATCTGTTCATGTTGTTCGATCTGCCGACAGGCACCCCTGGACGCTTCGAGTCCGAAATCCTCACAGGCCCCTGGATCCGTGTCAGCCGCCAACTGGGACCCGCACGCGTGTTCTTGGAAACACGCGCCCATCGCGTGTTGACGCGTCCACGTTGGGACGCCCTCTCCCCCAGTGTGGGCCTGGCCTTCGAGATGGACACCCCGCGTTGGATGAAGTGGGTTCTCCAATGAAGCACAGCGCACATCTTCTTCTGGGCGGCTTGTTGGCCGCATGCATTGCGCAGGCAGGCGTAAATGCGGCTTCGGCCCAGGATTCCCCTTTTCTGATAGCCGATTCCCTCCTGACCGACGCCCCCCATGCGCTGGGCGTGGTCGAGATCCGGGCTTCAGGAAGCGTCCGCTTTTCTGAGCAGCTGCGGATGATTCCCGGTTTGGCAGCTTGGAGCCAGGACCGATACACCCTGCGATTGCTGGGAACGGGTCAGGAAGGCCTGCTTTCGAGCGGGCCCACCTTCCTCCTCGACGGCCTGGCCATTCCGGTCGCTTTCCTGGACCGCCCCCTGACCGAAACCCTTCCGGTGACGCCGTCCGCTGTGACTACCCTGCGATTTGACGCCGGCCAGCGCTCCCACGAAGGGGCGCGCCTGCGGGACGGTGTGATGCATGTCCGAACACCCATGCTCCAGGGTTGGGAGGCCGGGGGAGCGCTGGCCGTGATTAACGAAACGGGCGATCCCGGGCCGGCCAAACATCGGGATGGAAGGCTGCAGAACGTGGACCGGAGCGGCCCGGCGACGGCATTGCACATGGGCTGGGGCAATGGCCGTTGGACAGTCCAGACGGGCCTGCAATCGGATCTTCACCACCTGACGGACCAACGGATTGCAGGCCGAGTGCGACTGACCTACGCCGAGAACGCACAGCCGGTCATCACCCAGTTCAGCCCTTGGGCGCGCCTGCGGGCGCGTACCCTGAATTGGCGCCTGGATCTGGCCGGAGGGCGGGCCTGGCGCAAGGATTTCGTCTACCTCGAAAGTGCGGGCTGGGAATGGCCGTCCCGCTGGACCCGGGATTGGGTGGCATCCCGGGCGCTCTGGAAGCGGGATGGGCTGCAGGCAGGCGTAGAGGCCGACGGATGGACCATGAGCAGCACGAACCGCCCGTCTTTCATCGACCTTCCGGCGCCAGTCAGGTTGATGGAAGCCCAGTCCCGAGGAACGGTGGGTTGGATCGGATCGCACTGGCGGCTCACGACGGCCGGCGGCGTCCGGCTGATACAGGCTGCCCAGCTGGAAGTCGATGTCCGCCATATGCTGCCCTTGGCCGAGCTCGCCCTGTCATGGAACTCCAGGGCCTGGGAGGCCGGGATTTCTCTTTCCGGTATCGGGCTGGACGACGCATTTCCACAGGAAAGGAGCTGGAGCGCCGCGGCCTCCCTGTCGCTGGCGCGTACCGGGAGGCAGGGCCGCTGGAAGGTGTCCCTCGATGGTGAGAGCGGACATTTCCCGGAGGCGGGTAACCTGTCGTTCTGGGCGGCGTCCGGCGTGGATACCGGCAGCTGGATGACCCTGGCATCCCTTCCCACCCCGCTTCCCGTTCCCCGCCGCCTGCAGGGACAGTGGCTGGTCGAACGCGCCATCGGAGCGTGGACAGGCTGGTTTGCCCTCGAAGGTCGATGGGCCGACGGCTTGCTCCTCGAAGATCGACGGATCGATCAACCCTTCGGGATAGGCCCGCTCCTGCCCTCGTGGTCGTGGTCGGCGCCCCATGGCGGATGGCTGTTTTCCCGCACGGTAGGTGTGCGACGTGTTGAACCCGACCGGATCCAATGGCGTGGGCAATTCCAGTTCCAGCATGTGTCAAGCCAAGGCGATGATACCTACTTCCGTGCGGCCACCGGATTTCCGCGCAACCGCGTCTGGATAAGCGCTGCCGAACAACGCCCAGGCGGCATCCGCTGGTTTGTCCGGGCCGCCTGGCAGGGCGCTTGGACATGGCCGCAGTATCTGGAACCCGCCGAACGGGAGCTCCCTGCCTCCCTCTGGCTGGACGCCACTGTGGGAAAAACGCTGCTATCCGGACACATGGAGGCGCTGGTATCGTTGTTGAACCTGCCCGATCGGCCGCTTATGACCCATCCTGCGGGCGTCGAAGAGCAATTGGCCATACGCCTGACCGTCCTGTTCCAGTCCCGACCCGGGCCATCCCGATGAGCACGCTGCTCGACCGGTACGCAGCACTCTCCGGCGACGCCGCTGCCTTCCGGGACGCGTGTGGGCGTCCGCTTCCGGAAACGGGATGGATTCCTCTTGCGCGTCGTCGTTTGCTCGATGTGCTTCCGCTCGACGGCGCCTCGGCACTGCCCTGGAATGACGGCGGATTCCGTTTCCCTCACCGGTCCGTGATGTTTGGCGTGCAATTCCTGACCGGTGGATTGCTCATCCAGGAAGAAGCCGCCATGGCCGCTGTCTCGGCGCTGGATCCCCGGCCCGGAGAGCGCATCCTGGACCTGTGTGCCGCACCGGGCAACAAGACCGTACAACTGGCCGACGCCGTGGGCGCCGATGGATGGGTCGTTGCCAATGATGTCTCGGCGGCGCGCCTGACCATCCTTCGCGGTCTCGCCGATCGTTTCGGCCTGACGCGGCTCACCATCACGGTACACGACGGCGCCTCCTTCCCCGAGCGGGAGGTCTGTCCAGGACAGCCGCTGCAGTTCGACCGCGTCCTTGTCGATGTTCCGTGCTCCTGCGAAGGCACCTGCCGCAGTCATCCCAGGGTCCTCAGCCCCGGCAACCAGCGCAAACCCTCCCTTCCCGTTCTCCAGGAGTCGTTGCTGCGCAAAGCCATCCGGCTGACCCGCCCGGGCGGCGTCATCCTGTATGCCACCTGCACGTTTGCCCCGGAAGAGAACGAGGCGGTGGTAGCCCGCACCCTGCAGCAGCCCGAACCGGGCCAGGATGTGGACATCGAACCTGTCCACCTTCCGGGCTTGACGCTCGGTCCCGGACTCGATGCCTGGCAGGGGCAGCATTGGCCGACCGATCTGCGGCGCTGCGCCCGGATCTGGCCGCAGCAGAACGATACCGGAGGTTTCTTTCTGGCTCGACTCCGGAAGAACGGTTCGCCCGAATACCGGATGCCTCCGTGGCCGGACAGGCCGGTAGCGCCACTGAATCGCCTTGATACGCCCTGGAGCGCCTATGATGTGGACACGGAGTGGATGGACCAGCGCGCGGAGCTGCCGACCGATTCCCGGCGATCCCGGGTCGTCGGGCTTCCCGCCCCGCTACTGCCGCTGAATGTGCTGACCGAGGGCATGACCGGACTCAACCGGAAGGGGTGCGAACCGCGCTTGTCGACCGACCTGGCCCGCTGTGCCGCTCCCGTTGCTGCAGCCGGCGTAGCGGAGCTCGACCCGGCGGACATCATCGGATTCCTGAAAGGGGAACGCCTCAAGCCATCGTCCTTGATCCTGCCGAAGGCGCGCACGCGGTTGGCGCTGGTTCGTTCTGGTCCTTTGGGGTTGGGTCTGGCCGAAGTGGAGTGCAACGGAGATCTGCAGTCCCTCTTCCCTCGGCACGCGGCCGGTCTGGAAGTGGGCCCCTGGTTGGATAGCCTGGCCCGATAGGCCCAGGTGGGTCAGCGCTGCTAAAAAGCGCCCTATCGACGGCGGAAGACAAACGTGATCGTCCCGTCCTGGTTGACCTGCGGCGCGTTGGACGGCAGGGCGTTGAATCGCCATTGACGGACCACCTGCATCACCTGTCGATCCTGGTCGGGATCCCCACGACGGGTCGGAACCACGCGGACCACGTTGCCCCGCGGATCCACCTCGATGCGAACGGTCATGCGCACTTCCCCACTCTGGGTCACGATGGCCGGCAAGGGCGCGCTGACGGTTTCCCGGTTCAGTCCCTCGATCTGGTAGGGCGCCGAGGCCTGTTCCTGATTCGATTTGCCCTCGTCACCGGTGTCTGCACCGTCCTCCCGCGTCAGGGCCCCACTTCCGAGTGGGCGGACCACTTCCCTGGCCTCCTGGGGTGTTTCATCGGGCTTCTCGGCCTTCGTCGTACTCTTCTCGGGCGCAATGACTTCCGCATCCGGGGTATCCACGGTCTCGTCGGCCACGTCGTTGCGCTGATCCGCATCCGGCAATTCCACCGGTTTCACGTTCTCGGGCGGCGCAACCGGTGTGCGGCGCTCCTGCTCGGGCTGCTCCTCCTGCGGCTGTGGCTCAGGCTGGTTCTGCACCGATGCCTGGCGCACGGGTCGCCCTTCGGAAAACGGACCGAACTCCACTTCGAGGAAGCCCATGGGCTGCGTCTCCGCTGCGGAAACGGACAGCCAGGCCAGCAAAACGAGGACCACGAGGTGGAATCCTGCGCTGATGGCGAGTCCGGTGCGATCTTCTTTGCTGAGGTTCATGCGGGGTGCAACTCGGATTCCGGGTTCAGGGTCCATCCGGATGGGCGGACGCACCAAAATTGTTGCCCACCGGTCCCGAAGACCAGCTCGACCGTACGACATAGCGCGGACGGCCTTTGACTTCATCGTACACCCGCGCCAGATACGATCCGATGACGCCCAGGAAGAAGAGCTGCATCCCCCCGAAGAAGAACGCCGCAAAGATGAGGGAAGCCCAGCCGGTGATGGCTGTCTCGAAGACATACTTGGTCAGCAGGACCCAGATGAGGCCCAACATGGATCCGGCCGAAACCAGGAGGCCGAGGCGCATGGCGTAACGCAGGGGTTTGCCCGAGAACGAGGCCAATCCGTCCAGCGCCAGATCGAACCGACGGCGCCACGGATACTTGGTCCTGCCCGCCACCCGTCCCGGTCGGACGTATTCCACCGCTTCCTGGCGGAATCCCAGCCAGGAAATGAGGCCTCGGACATAGGGCTGTTGTTCCGGCAGCCGGCGGAAGGCCTCGATGACCGGACGGGACACGAGACGGAAGTCCCCGGTGTCGAGCGGCGCATCCACTCCGGTGAAGGAACGGAAGAAGCGGTAGTAGAGACGGGCGGTGAAACGTTGCAGGAATCCCACCTGCTCCCGCTCCAGGCGCTTTCCATACACCACATCGGCCCCCGCCTTCCAGGCGTCGATCATGCGACCCGCCACATCGGGCGGATCCTGCAGGTCGGCGTCCATTACAATGGCCGCATCGGCCTCGCAAAAGTCCAGGCCGGCCGTCACTGCCACCTGGTGACCGAAATTCCGGGAAAACGAGATGACCCGGATGTCCGGGTTGTCCCCCGCCATTTCACGGATCCGGGCCGCCGTACCGTCCGTCGAGCCGTCATCCACGAAAAGGACAGAAATCCGTTCGGGCCGGGACTGCCGGAATACCGCCAACTCCCGGAACAGGAATGGCAGGACGTCGACTTCATTGAAGACGGGGATGATGAGGCCCACGTGGGCCTGTCCGGACGGCGTGGGTGGGGTCACTGGCGGAAGCGATACTGGGCGGAGATCCGGTGGGAATATCCGAGATCCGCCACCAGACCCGCAAAGTCCCCGAACCCATAATCAATGGCGGCCCGGCCGAAACGGAATCCCGCACCCAGGGACGGTGTCAGGTCCAGCCCTTCTCCTTTCACATGCTGGATACGGTTGAACCCTCCCCGTAACGCCACCCGCTCGGCTACGAGCAGTTCGGCACCCAGGCGGGGGTGAAGAGCCGTGCCACCCAGGGAAATATGGTTGGCCGTGGCGCCGTCGAAGGCCACATCCACGTCCATGGCGATGGTCAGGTCTCCAGGGCGGACGGGCAGCGTGCGGGAAGCTCCGAGACGCACGAGTGGCAGCACCAACTCCGTACCGCCTTCGGGCAGCTCGTCGCCAAAGACGTCCCGGATGTTGGCCAGACGACCCGAATCCACCGACCACGACTGCAGCATGGTGGTCACGTCCTGGATCGTGGCGCCGAGGGCCCAGTGGTCGGTACGGCGCTGTACGCCGACATCCATCGAATAGCCCCATGCAGTGGCAAAATCGCCGATACTGCGCCGGATGATCTTGGACGTCACGCCAAAGGACCAGGGGCCGCCGAGGCGTTTCCCATAGCTGACCATGAGCGCATAGTCGGCCGCGGAGAAGGTGGTGATGGCGCTCTCGGGATCCTGCAGCGGTTGGTTGCGCTCGGAGTCCCAGGCATCGAGCGTGTTCTTGATGTCGTTGACCCCGCTGCGTATCAGGGACACGCCGATGACGCTGCGCTCCGAGAACGGCATCGCAAAGCCGGCATAGTCGAAGGACACGATGCCCGCAAATCGCTCGGCATGCATGTAGGACACTTCGCGGGCCGTCACATGATGAAGACCGGCCGGATTCCAGAACCCGGCGTATACGTCGTCGGCCTGCGAGATGAAGGCCCCTCCCATTCCCAGGGCGCGCGCTCCCACACCCCCGGCCAGGAAGTCCGCGCCGTACTTGGCCACCCGCTGGGCATCAGCCGGCAGCGCCATGACGGCGAGGAGGAGCAACCAGAAGATTCGACGTGGCATGGCGGACGTGCGGGATGAACCGGATGCAGGATGGACCGGATGCGGGTATGCCGCATGGGCCTCCATGTTTCGGGCGGGCCACGGGATTGCCCTCATGCCCGACGGCGCAGGCGCGCGGCAAAGGCGCCGTCCATCCCAGTTTCGTGCGGCAGGCCGAGGTAATCTCCATCTGATGTCAGCCGATCCACAGGAAAAACCAACGGAGCGGACTCGCGACGGAAATCGGGATGCCGTTGGAGGAATGCCTCGATCTGGCCTGCATTTTCTGAAGGTTCGGTCGTACAGGTGCTGTAGACGAGCAGGCCGTCCTGCTTGACGCAACGGGCCGCCGCATCAAGCAATTCGGCCTGCAGGACCATCATTTCCTCGATCTCGGCGGTGGATCGACGCCAGCGCATGTCGGCGCGTTTGGACAGCACGCCGAGTCCCGAACACGGCGCGTCGAGCAGCACAAGATCGAAGGCCCCCTCCCATGCGGGCAACGGATCACGGGCATCCCGGGCCGAAATGCTTATCTGATTCAGCCCCATGCGACGGGCATTGTCCTGCACAAGACCCAATCGATTCTCCTGCAGGTCACAGGCCGTAACGTCCCCTTCGCTACCCACGGCCAGCGCGAGTTGGATGGTCTTGCCGCCAGGCGCTGCACACAGATCCAGGACGCGTTGCCCGGATTCGGGACGGGCGAACCACGCGACGAGCGCCGCGCCTTCATCCTGCACGAAAGCGCGGCCCTCCTCGAGCCATCCCCCACGGATGACGGCCTGCAGGCTGTGCATGCGCACCATGTCCGGCACATGGACGGCGTCCTCGAAGGCGATGTCGGCGGCGCGGAGCGCAGCCCGCGCCGCCGCAGCGTCGCCCAGGAGATGCAATCCGTAGAGGGGTCGCTCGTTGTTGTGCTGCAACAGCTTGCGGGTGGCCTCCTCGCCGAGTTGCTCAACCCATCGCTCGACCAACCAGTCGGGATGGGAGTACCGGATGGCCATGCGTTCTACCGTCGTGCCGGTCGGCTCTGGCAGGTCATCGCGCCTCCGCAGGGCGGTACGCAGCAGGCCGTTGGTCAGGCCGGCGGCCCCTTCGCGGACGTGGATCCTGGCCGCCTCCACCGTTTCATTGAGCACGGCGTGGTCGGGCTGGCGCGAAAACAGCAGACCATGGAGACCGATGCGCAGGACGGTGCGCATGGAGGTCTCCAACGTGTCGGCATCTCCCTTGTAGAAGGAGGCGATCAGGAAATCCAGGTAGCGTTGCCAGCGGATGACGCCCGCCACCATATCCCGGACGCTGCGGTCCAGGTCGGCGTTGCCCGTGCGCGTGGTCGCCTGCAGGCCGATATAGCCGTCCGTGGCGGCCATGGCATCCAGCTCACGCGCGGCCAGGACCCGCATGGGCATCTTCTCCGGACGCGGTTCGCGCGCCCGCTCGGCGCGATGCTCCCGGGCGGGGGCAGTCGATTTTCCGGGGCGGCCTGCACCGGATCGACCGCTGCCCGGGGCTCCCCTGCCACGAGGACCGCCGGGGCGTCCGCGTCCGTACTTGCCGCCGTTGCGGCGGGATCCCTGGGGGTTTCCGTCACTCATGAAAGAGCCTTCTGGAGTTCGCGGGCCGCAACGAACAGGGCATCGTGGGCCGGCGCGATGCGGGGTGTATAGATGTAATCGACGAGGTATGCCTGATCTACCGTCGCCCCGCTGCGGATGAGGGCGGTCACGGTGTTGACCCGTTGGGCGGCGCCTTCCCGGCCGACGATCTGCGCGCCGAGCACTCGCCCGGTGCCACGCTCTCCGACCAGGCGGACATGCAGCGGATGATGGGGGGCATTCGAGGAGGCC
>JAQCDI010000301.1 GCA_027620595.1 Bacteroidota bacterium
TTCGAATTCGCGCGCCAATGCGCGCAGATCCCGCACGGTCATGTCTTCAATACCCGCCGGCGCCGCGCCGGTTCGGGTTCCGGGAACGGATCTGCCCTGGGTCTGCATGGCACGCACTTCGGGAGCAGGTCGGGGGATTACATGCGTCGAAACAATGGCCCCGATGCGGGCTCCGGCCGCGGCTCCGGCATCCACAGCGGCCTGGACGGCAGCCGTATCCCCGCAGACCTGGATGGTCACGAGTCCGGCATCGGCAAGCTCCATTCCCAGAAGGGATACGCGGGCAGCCTTGACCATGGCGTCGGCTGCCTCAATGGCTGCCACGAGACCACGGGTCTCTACCAAGCCCAACGCTTCCTGGTCTGCTGGTATCATGGTGCAGGACTGAAATGAGGAGAGGACCGGAGGGCCGGAAGGCGCCCGCACGTGCGGATCAGCCGGCGGAGCCGTCGGGGAGGATGGCTTCGACGTCGGAATGCGGACGCGGGATGACGTGCACGGACACGAGCTCGCCCACCCGTTCGGCCGCCGCAGCGCCGGCGTCCGTTGCGGCCTTGACCGCACCGACATCTCCACGGACCATGACCGTGACATAACCGCCACCGATCTTCTCTTTTCCGATGAGATGGACCCGTGCCGCCTTGACCATGGCATCGGCCGCTTCGATGGCCCCTACGAGGCCGCGGGTTTCTACCATGCCCAGTGCAATTCCGTAATCGTCAGACATGTCGCGTCACAAGTTGGTTGGATACGGGCTCCGGACCGAATGGCCTCCGCCGCGATGGGGAGCATGGCAGGAATGCCTCCCGGAGCACGTCCGAATATAGGTGGCATGTATCACGATTGTCAAAGAAATCGCACAGCCAGTCCATGGCAATGAGTATACTCCCGCCGACCGTTCCCATCGATGATTCCGCTGCGTTCCATGATCAAGGCTGCCCTCATTGCCGGTGCCCGTCCCAACTTCATCAAGATTGCCGCGCTGGAGCACGCGTTCCGCCAATACGGGCGGTTCGAGAACCTGCTGATCCATACGGGACAGCACTATGACGCCAAGATGAGCGACATCTTCTTCCGGCAACTGGGCATGCCGGAGCCTGATCTGTACCTGGGTGTGGGGTCCGGATCCCACGCGGCACAGACGGCCCGGGTCATGACCGAAATCGAGCCCGTCTTCCAGACCCACCGGCCCGACGTCGTGGTCGTGGTCGGAGATGTGAATTCCACGGTGGCCACCGCCTTGACGGCCAAGAAACTGCATCTACCCCTCGTCCACGTGGAAGCGGGTCTGCGCTCCTTCGACCGGTCCATGCCCGAGGAGATCAACCGCATGGCCACGGATGCCATTTCCGACTGGCTCTATGTGAGCGAACCGTCGGGGATGACACATCTGCTGGCCGAAGGGCAACCCGCCGATCGGGTGGTCTTTGCCGGCAACGTCATGATCGACTCCCTGCGACGCTTCGAGGATCGGGCGCTGGCCACGATGGAGCACACCAAGCGGGGCCTGGAAGCCGGCCGGTATTTCCTGATCACGGCCCATCGGCCCGCCATGGTGGATGTCCCTGAGCGACTGGCCATGTTTGCCGAAGCCCTGCTTGGCCTGGCCGACCAGGCGCCGGTCATCTTCCCGATCCACCCCCGCACGGCGTCGAAGCTTCGGGACCTGCCCGTGGGCGCCCGGCTGGAGGCCCACCCCGACGTGCACCTGGCCGAACCCATCGGATACCTTGAGTTCATGTGCCTCATGATGCACGCCGGCCTGGTGGTTACGGACAGTGGCGGCATCCAGGAGGAAACCACCGCGCTGCAGAAGCCCTGTGTGACCGTCCGCCCGAACACCGAGCGACCCGTGACCGTGGATGAAGGTACCAACGTCCTCATGGACCTGGATGCCGCCGCGATCGTCGAGGCCGGCCGTCAGGCCCTTTCTGGCGCGTGGAAACCGGGTCGCATTCCCGAACTTTGGGATGGACACGCTTCCGAACGTATTGCCCGGCATCTGGCTGCCCAGCTTCCCGGGTAATCCCCGCCAGGGCCTCACCTCCCCGACAGCAGCTCCTGGTATGTTTCGACCAGCGGTTGGGCCGTGGTTTCCCAGTTCCAACGCTCGTCCACCGCACGCCGGCCCCGCTCGGCCATCCGCTGCCGAAGGGTCGGATCGGACCACAGGATGTGGACCGCTTCGGCCAGGCCCCGGGGATCCATGGACGGGTACACCAGGCCACATGCTTCCTGGGTCACGATGCGCTCCAGGGGACGGCAGTCGGACACGATGCTCGGCAGGCCCGCATGCATGTAGTGGAACAGCTTGTGGGGGATGGTGTGGTCCGTATGGACCGTCTTGCGATGCGGTATGAGGCCGATGTCGGCCGCCATCATGTAGCCCCGGACGGCCTCCTGATCCTTCCAGCCCAGGAAGGACACGTTCCCGGCCACCCCTTCGTCACGGGCCAACTGTTCCAGCTGCGGGCGAACCGCGCCGTCACCGACGAGCACCAACCGGGCCTCGGGGTGGTTCTGGAGGATGGCGGGCATGGCGCGGATGGGATCCTCGAGTCCCCTGTGGCCGTCCATGCCGCCGGTGTAGAGCAGCAGCGGGCGGCCTTCGGGCATGTCCGTGGCAGCGCGTTCGGGCCAGGCATCGAAGGCCGCCCGCTGGATGGTGTTGGGGACCACCGCCATGCGCGCTGCCGGCAGGCCCTGCCCTTGAAGGCGATGGGCCATTTCGTCGATGACGACGACCAGCCGGTCCACGGCGGCCGACCACTTCAGTTCGCACTCCTGCCAGCGATGCAGGTTGACCACCCACTTGCCCGGTGCCGTGGTGCTCCATTTGTAATGCTTGAGCGCCTCTACCCAGTTCTCGTGCATGTCTCCCACCACTGGAACGCGAAGCCTGCGGCCCGCCCGCAAGGCGGCGCCAAACAGGTAGAGGTCGTGGGCATGCAGAGCGTCGATGGGATGCCGGGCATGGAGGCGGCGGACCTGCCGTCCGACAAAGAAGTCGATCAACGGCAGGGTGGCCGCCAGGCCACGCATCTTGTTGCGTACCTGTCTTGACACCCGGACGCGTTCGACGCGGATGTGATCGGACAGCTGCGACGGTGCGCGTGGATCCGGATCCATGGCCAGGATGGTTACCGCAAATCCGTGTTCGGCCAGCGTCCGTG
>JAQCDI010000014.1 GCA_027620595.1 Bacteroidota bacterium
CCTGGGTAGCCGCAGGCCTGCTGATGGCACTGCCGTCCGCCGTCACAGCCCAGCAAAGCCCGCTCACCCTTGATGAGATACTCGCATTCCCTCGCATGACCGGCACCAGCCCGTCCGGTGCCGCCTGGTCGCCTGCAAGCACACACTTCGCCTTTACCTGGTCTGAGCCAGGCCAAAACCGCCGCGGCCTCTGGATATCCACCAGCGATGGACAAGAGGTTCGCCTCATCTCCCAAGCCGAATCCCCGTCCGTCGGTACCTATGCCTGGACCGACGACACCACCATCATCAGCCAGCGCGGCAGCCAACTCTGGCAAACATCCCTGAGCACGGGCAACGACGCGCCCTTCATGCCCATCGAGGCCGGAGCCTACGGCATGACGATATCGCCAAGCGGCAACCAGGCCGCCTACCTCAAAGACGGCGATCTCTGGCTGGCCGACTTTGCGTCCAAAGAGAATCGCCAACTCACCGAGATCGGCATCCCCGGCCTGTCGAGCCTGCGAAAGGGCCGGTACAGCCGCGCCGAACGCGAGATCGGGCCCGGCATCTGGAGTGGGCCGACATACAAATGGTCGCCCGATGGCCAGACCATGGCCATCCATGTCGTGGATCGACGCGAAATGCGCATCGTGCCCTTTCCCGATTACCTCGCGCCCGAAACCAATCCCAATGAGGTGCGCCGCGGCTACCCCGGCGATCCCAACGAAATCCGACGGGTCGGCCTGCTGGACGTAAATAGCCGCAGTGTGACGTACCTCGACCTGCCCAACCCCGACGCCAATCAGGTCGTCGACTTCAACTGGTCTGCAGCAGGCGACCTCCTGGTGGATATCGCGGCCGACACCGCCGTGGATCGCCGCCTGTTTGTCGTTGTTGCGGGGGAAAGTGACCCACGCCAGATCTGGCAGAACGTCCGGGAAAGCCGCTCCTACACCTCGTTCGGCTCAACCTGGCATCCCGATGGCGAGCACGTCATTTTCCTGAGCGACATGGGGGATCGATACGGCCTGTACCTGATGGACGCCTCACCCTCCAGGGATCTGCCCCGACTGCTGACCGATCCCACCTACGACGTCCTCTCCGAGCCGACGGTCGTAGTCAATGCGCTGTATTACACCGGCAACGGCGTCAATCCATACGAACAGCACGTCTATCGCGTGGATCTCTCCGGGGGCGAACCCGAGCAGCTGACGCACCACGCCGGCCGCAACGCCGGCTGGGCCTCACCGGATGGCCGGCACCTGGCGTTCCTGCACAGCAGTGACACCTCGCCGAACGAACTGTACGTGGTGCGTACCGACGGGGGAGAACCAACACGCATAACCAGTTCGCCCTTGCCCGCCTTCACCGAGCGGACCTGGACGCCCGCCGAGTACGTCAGTTTTCCGAGCCTGGTCGACGACTACACGCTGCATGCACGCATCCTGAAGCCAGCCAATCTGCAGCCCGGCAGGAAATACCCCGTCCTGTTCGGGCCCGTGTATTCCAACACGGCCAAGAACCGCTGGGCCGGCAATTCCAGTATGATCCAGCAGCTGCTGGTCGACAAGGGATACATCGTCGTGCAGGTCGATTCCCGCGGCAGTGACGGTTACGGCCGCGCCTTCCGTGAGGAATTTGCGCTCGGCTTTGCCGACCAGGACATCGAGGACTACGCCAGCGCTGTGGCGTACATGGAATCACTGGCTTACGTCGATCCCGATCGCATCGGTATCTGGGGCAGCAGCTACGGCGGCACGCTCTCCATTTACTCGCTCCTGATGAAGCCAGGGCTCTTCCAGGCGGGCGTGGCGGCCGCCGCGGCCGTCGATCCCATCTTCTTCGGGACAGACGATGTGGCCATCGTTCGTACTCCCCAGACCCATCCCGAGGTCTTCGAACGCAAAGCGCTCCAATACGCGGCCAATTTGGAAGATCACCTGATGTTCATCCACGGCATGCAGGACCACGTGGTGCCCTTCAAGACCACGGCCGTGCTGGCCGAGGAGCTGATGCGGCAGGGCAAGAACTTCGACTTTGTCTTTGCGCCAGGCGCTACCCACGGGTGGAGCGCTGAGCCGCATCACGCGCGCTACCTGTATGGCAAGCTGATCGAGTTCTTTGACCGGCATCTGGGGGAGGAGGCGGAGTAGGCCTTTGCCACACGCATCCGGGCTCATTCAGCGCCAATAGCCGCCGCGGCCGCTTTCATGCGTGGTTCGCCCGTCAGTATACCTTGACCGAGTCGGAGGTGGACTTCAGCAAGCCGGTGGTGGGCGGGCCCACGGATCTTGGTTTCGACTACTTTTTCGGAAGCGCCGGAGGGCCGAACAACGATTCGCCGTTCGTATTCCTGGAGAACGACCGGTGGGTGGAGGTGCCCACGCAGATGACGCCGCCCGAGATGAATGCGCAACCGGGCGTCGTTCCGGGCTTCATGGCCTCGGACTGGGATCAGGAACAGGTGGATGTCCGGCTGACGGAGAAGGCTGCTTCTTTCATTTCCGATCATGTGGCGTCGGGTTCGGACAAGCCGTTTTTCCTGCTCTACAGCCTTTCTGCGCCCCACATTCCGTTCACACCACCGGATTTCGTGAAGGGGGCAAGCCAGGCGGGTCCGCGCGAGGACATGAACGTGCTGGTGGACTGGATGGTGGGAGAGATCCGGTCCGTGCTGGAAGGGCAGGGTGTTCTCGACAACACGATCCTGATCTTCACGAGTGACAACGGGCCGCGGCGCGGCGCCAATGGTCACCTGTCGGCAGGCCCGTTCCGCGGGTACAAGAACACGGCCTATGAGGGCGGGCACAAGGTGCCGTTCATCATGCGCTGGCCGGGCCATGCAGAAGCCGGAGTGCGCTCGGAGGCGTCGTTCAGCCTGACCGACATGATGGCCACGTTTGCGGACTTCCTTGGCGCTGAATTGCCCCATGACGCGGCGGAAGACAGTTGGTCCGAGCGGGACGTGATCTTTGGCGAGCCCGGTTCGGTTTCCGAGCGTCCTGCGTTGCTTGCCCACACCTCCCGGGGGGACATGTCCATCCGGAGCGGGGAGTGGAAACTCATTGTCCTGCAGCCGCATCCCACCAACACCCTGACCGAGCCGGTGGTGGAGCTCTACAACCTGGCGGAGGATCCGTTTGAGACGACGGATCAGGCTGCGGTTCGCCCGGATCTTGTGCTGCACTTGACGGAATTGCTGGATCTGACGCGCAAGGAGGGATTGCGCTTTGTGGATATTCCGCAGCCGTAGGCATCGAATTCTCCGCGTCTGAACGCGGTCTCCGCAGTGGACGCACATGGATTCCCTATGATGGGCGGCTATTATGCCCCTTGGCAATTCCGACCATCTGATCCAGCCCGCTGCATGTCCGCGAAAGAACCGTCCCTCCTCACGTTCCGAGACCTCCAATTGCCTGCCGCGCTGATGGCAGCTGTCGACGAGGTCGGGTACGAGACACCCTCCGCCATCCAGGCGCAAGCCATTCCCATCCTTCTGGGAGGCAACGACCTGATCGGACGGGCGCCCACCGGTACAGGCAAGACGGCTGCATTTGCTTTGCCGCTGTTGGCCCGGATCGATCTGTCGTCCAAGGATGTGCAGCTGATGGTCCTGACTCCGACCCGGGAGTTGGCCATCCAGGTGGCCGAGGCTTTTCAGCGTTACGCCTCCCACATGGAGGGTTTCCACGTGCTGCCCATCTATGGCGGCCAGGACTACAGCGGCCAGATCCGCAGCCTGAACCGTGGCGTGCACGCGGTTGTCGGTACGCCGGGACGGGTCATGGACCACATGAAGAAGGGGCGCCTGAAGCTGGACAACATCAAGGCCCTGGTGCTGGACGAAGCCGATGAAATGCTTCGGATGGGCTTCATCGACGATGTGGAATGGATCCTGGAACAGACAAACCAGAAGCGTCAGACGGCACTGTTCTCGGCAACGATGCCTGCCCAGATCAAGCGGATCGCCCAGAAATACCTGACCAACCCATCGGAGGTGGCCATCCAGACCAAGGCCTCAGCCGACGACCTGATCCGTCAGCGGTACTGGAAGGTCAGCGGACTGCACAAGCTTGACGCCCTGACGCGCATCCTCGAGACCGAGGAGTTCGATGCGATGCTGATTTTTGCGCGAACCAAGATCGAGACGGTCCGGTTGGCCGAGAAGTTGGAGGCGCGCGGGCATGCCGCTTCCGCGCTTAATGGGGATCTGCCGCAGAAACAGCGGGAAAGCATCATCAACCGGCTCAAGAAAGGGCAATTGGACATCCTGATTGCCACGGATGTGGCAGCCCGCGGGCTGGATGTGGAACGTATCACGCACGTCCTGAACTACGACATCCCGAGCGACACCGAGTCCTACATCCACCGGATCGGTCGTACGGGGCGCGCGGGGCGGAAAGGAGAGGCCATCCTGTTCGTTTCTCCCAGGGAGCGGCGCATGTTCATGGCCATCGAGAAGGCCACGGGTCAGCAGATTGAGCCACTCGTCCTTCCCACCATCGAAATGGTGCACGACAAGCGGGTGGCCGACTTCAAGCAGGCCATCAGCGATACCATTGCTTCCAGCGACCTGAACTTCATGCGCAATGTGGTGGAGGAGTACCAGCGGGAGCATGACATTCCTGAACTGGAGATCGCCGCGGCCTTGGCCAAAATGGTGGTCGGCGACAAGGAAGTGTTGATGGGACCGGCTGAGAAGGCGCCGACGGAGGCGTCGGTGCGCAAAAACGGCCTCGGAAGGGCCATCGAAATCGGCGATGGGGGAGAGCGCCGCGAACGTACGGAGCGCGCGGCGCGCCCGGAGCGTTCAGAGCGCCCGGAGCGTGGAGAACGCCCGGAACGCTTCGACCGCCAGCAGGGGAACGAGCCGCCGTCCAGGCCGACCCACAAGCCCAGGAAGTCCAAGAACCAGCTGACCAAGGACAAGAAGAAAGGGACGCGCAAGTACACCGGTGTGGGCTCGCAGCCGGGGCCGAAGAAGAACTCGCGCAAGAACCGCAAACGCGGGAACGCCTGATTCCGAGGGGTCCCGCAGTCCCTTGGGATTCGGTATCTGCTATTCCGAGATCGCCTCGATCGGGGTCAGTGTGAGGTTCGCGAATTCCACTTCGGCGCCTTCGGCCTGCACGGCAATCTGTCCCTCCTGAACCGTGGCATTGTAGCCGTGGTTGACGAGGTCACCGTTGAGCCACACCTTGATCTCGGCGCCCACGGCCTCGATGACCATCGTGTTCCATTCGCGCAGGGGCTTCTCCGAGCCGTCGGTCAGGTTGACGAGGCGTCGGCGCTTGCCTTCGGTGATGCCCCATTCTTCCTGTGGCCCACGCCGCTGGACCATGTCGGGCACCTCGATGTCTTCCACGATGACCCAGAAGTCCCCGGCATTTTGGTGCATCATCTGCACTTCTATGGATTTGGGGAACATGGCGTAGAGGGACCGAGGTGTGGATGCGTGCAAGAGGACGCCACAGTTACCCGGTTCGCCCGGAAAGCGATACACCACCTCCAACCGGTAATCCGAGTAGACGGCATCCGTGATCAGGTGGCCTTCGGGCGTCCCCAGACTCACGAGATGGCCGTCCCGTACGATGAACGGGTTGCGCGCCGTGGCCACCGTGTCCATTTCCGGCACATCCACGTGCCAGCCTGTCAGATCGGTGCCGTTGAACAAGCTGATCGTGGTTGAATCGGGTTCGGAGGCTGATTGGCAACCGAAGAGAATCAACGGGAGCAGCAGACAGGCAAGAAGGGGGGATTTCATGGCAAGAGTCGCATGGTGGAGTGGAGGGGAGGTCGAAGAAGGTACATCCTGTGGCACGTAGGGGACGCGATGCGGGGCGATGGGAAATATTTGCGCAGTACCGAATGGCTCCGGGTTGTCGGAACGCTGATTCTTGCCTACCTTGGTCAACGCCCTCGCGAAAGGTCGATGGGGAACGTCCCGCACGTTCCCGGCCACTGGCTCATGATTGGGCCTTCCGAAGACCAGTGGGGTGCGAGTGAAGGAAACGGTCACCTAGACCCGATCCCCTGGCTGATGAGCACCCACTCACGGCCCCATTCTTTCAAGCGGGAGGCAGTAACATGCCCAAATATGTCATCGAGCGCGAGATCCCCGGTGCCGGGGAATTGACAGCAGAACAGCTTCAGGCCATTTCCCAGACATCCTGTAGTGTCCTTCAGGAATTGGGTCCCACCATCAACTGGCTCCACAGCTACGTTACCGACAACAAGATCTACTGTGTTATATTGCGCCGAACGAGGAAATGGTTCGGGAGCACGCCAAGAAAGGTGGATTTCCGGCCACGTCCGTTACCCGTGTCCGCACCATGATTGATCCGACTACGTCGGAATGACGACCCCTGCCGTCGAATGAACCGTGTCCTGATCCTCCTGCTGATTGTGCTGGTCGGTTGCCGGCAAGATGCACCGCCTTCCGCAGTAGGAGCACTGCCTGATACGCTGAGGGTGTTGGCTTACAATATCCATCACGGGGAGGGAATGGACGAGATCATTGACCTGGAGCGGATTGCTGCACTGATCCGGAAAGTCGATCCGGATGTGGTGACCCTCCAGGAAGTCGACAGCGTCGTGACGCGCACGGGTGGTGTGGACCAGGCGGCTGAATTGGGTCGAATGACGGGTATGCGGCCCTTTTTTGGCCGATTTATGGCCTACCAGGGAGGGGCGTACGGGATGGCGGTGCTTTCCCGGCTGCCGGTTCGCTCCTGGACCAACGTCCGCCTGCCGGATGGGGAAGAGCCGCGAACGGTAGTGGCTGCCGATGTCGAGCTTGCTTCGGGGCGGCTCGCCCGGGTCATTGGCGTGCATTTCTACATGACGGAATCGGAGCGACTGGCACAGGCACAGGCCATGGAGGACTGGCTCGAGGGGCAAGATCCGTTGCCGACCCTGCTGGCCGGAGACTTCAATTCGTACCGGGGAGATTCCGTCCTCACACACCTCGAGCGCTCATGGCACGTCGTGGACAAGGGAGAGGATTTCCAGACGTTTCCGTCGTGGGCGCCCGACCGCGAGATTGACTATTTCATGTGGCGACCCGAGGGATCGTTTTCTGTCGTCGGGCAATCCTTGCTCGACGAGCCGGTCATCTCGGACCATCGCCCGCTGGTCATTGACCTGGTAGTGGACGGCAATTGAACAGCGAATCGATACATCCACCCGCCGTGGACCTGCAGCCATTCGAGCCCTTTCATTGGCCCGAAGTGTGGGCCCTTCTCGAACCCATTTTCCGGGAAGGGACCACGTATGCCCTGCCTCAGGACATCTCCGAGGAAGCAGCTCGGGCGTTCTGGACCGGACCCGGGCGGGAAACATGGGTAGTGCTCGTACACGGGCGAGTGGCAGGGACGTACTTCCTGCGTGCTAATCAAACCGGTGGAGGAGCCCACGTGTGCAACTGCGGATACGCTACGGGTGCCGGACACAGGGGGCAGGGGATAGCGTCGCTCATGTGCGAGCACTCACAGGAGCGCGCTGTGGAAGCGGGATACCGTGCCATGCAGTTCAACTTTGTCGTCTCGACCAACGAGGGTGCCATCCGGCTCTGGAAGCGTCACGGGTTCGAGGAAGTCGGACGCCTGCCGCTGGCGTTTGAACATCCTGAGAAGGGGCTTGTGGACGCGCTTGTAATGTATAAATGGCTTATCTAGACGCGTGCCGCTTCTTTCGTTGCCCATTTGATTGCCATGACTGCCTTGACCGTTGACGAATACATTGAGACCGCTCCCTCAGAGTCCAGGGAGCGGTTGGAACGCATGCTGGAGCTCGTCAGCGAGGAAATACCCGGCGGCGAACTCGTCATGGCCTACGGGATTCCCACCGTAAAGAAAGGGAAGTCCGTCGTCCATTTTGCCGGGTATCCGAATCATATCGGATTCTACCCCGGTGCCGAGGTCATGAAGACCTTCGAACCCCGCCTGAAGGCCTATAAGCGCGCCAAGGGTTCGGTACAGTTTCCCCTGGAGGCCTCTTTACCGGAGGCGCTGATCCGGGACATGATCCGTGCCCGTCTGGCCCATCTGTCCTGATCCGTCCTGCTTGCCGAAGCGCCATGACGGCCAGAATACGGAGGAACTGAAGTGCTGCACATCCTGCTCCATTTCGCAGTGCCGCTTGTGGTAGCCATCGCCTTCTTCCATAAGAACTGGAAGAGCGCCTTCGCGTTCATGGTGGCAACGATGCTGGTGGACCTCGATCATCTGCTGGCCACGCCGATCTACGATCCGACCCGCTGCTCCATAGGCTTCCACCCGCTGCACACGTGGCCCTTCATCCTGGTCTATGTGGGGCTGTTCCTTGCGCCGTGGGCCTGGAAGCCCGCTCCCGCGCGTCAGAAACTGGTCCGCACCCTGCATCATGTCGGTGTGGGGTTGCTGATCCATATGGGGCTTGATGCCCTTGACTGCCTGGGCTGACGGGCGAACCGAATCAAGGACGTTGGAGCCACCACACCCACCCCATCACCGACTATCATGACTACGGCCGTTGGCCTTATCGCCGCCTTTTGCACCACGCTGGCCTTCCTGCCGCAGGTCATCAAGATCTGGCGGACGAAGTCGGTGGGGGACCTCTCGATGGGGACGTTCATCGTTTTCACTTGCGGGGTGGCCATGTGGCTCATCTATGGCACCCTGATTGATGACCTGCCGGTCATCGTGGCCAACGCAGTTACCCTGGCTCTGCAGTCCACCATCCTGTTCCAGATGGTCCGATACAGGGTTCGCCCGATTGCACCAGAACATCCATGATCCATTGAAGAGGCACTTGCATGATGGTTCAATCCCCTTCAGACCCCGGTAAGATCCTGGTCCAGGCCGGTGTCCTGCTCTTCCTGATCGGCCTGCTCATCGGACTCGCTGTACCGGCCTTTGCCAACCCCCGAATGGGACTCTCGAGTCACCTTGAGTCGCTGTTCAACGGAGTATTCCTGATCCTGGTGGGTCTGATCTGGTCCCGCATGTCCCTGTCCGGGAAGACGTCGCGCGTACTTCTGGTCTTGGTGCTTTACGGTACCTTTGCCAACATGCTGGCCACCCTGCTCGCAGCCATCTGGGGCGCGGGAAAGATGATGCCCATAGCCGGCCAGGGCATGATCGGGGCAGGGTGGCAGGAAATGATCATAGCCTTCCTGCTCGTGACGCTTGCCTTGGCCATGATTACGTCCTGTGTCCTGATCCTGACCGGTCTGCGCCGGGCCAGAAATCAACAATGACGTATGGCCCGGAAAAGGTCTCTGAGAAAGGCCACTACATCAACGTTTGGAAGCGTGTTGGCAATGTCTGGAAGCTCTACGCCAACATGTGGACGGTGCAGAATCCGCCAACCGGGTAATCCGCGGTTCGCCCGTATCCAGGATCACGATCCGGCCAGAAGTCCGTCGATCTGGTAGATGGCCAACGTGGCGCCTTCGATGACACCCATGGGCAGGACCTGTTCGAGGCCGTCCTTGGAGGCATAGGTGGAGATGAACGTGGCGCGGGTACCCGTGGGGATGGCTTCGAAGCGGTAAACCATCTCGCTGAAAGGCATTCCCGGTGCCGGCCGGAAGTCGGCGTCCGCGAACCCATCTTCAACGGCAAAGGAATGGGGTTTGTCCACGGTCTTGATGACCCAGTAACCGCAATACTTCTGACCGTCGGGAGCCGTCATGAAATACGTGGAGCGCGCGCCCACGACAAGTTCATGATCCTAGAACGTGGCCGGATGGGAGGGGGGACCCCAGACTTTCTCGAGTTGTCGGGCGTCGGCGTAGATCTCCCAGACGCGCTGCGGCGGGGCGGCGAATTCAGCGACAAAGGTCAGCGAAAGGGCGTCGAGGTCGGGAGTGGCGGAGATGACGGGCATGTCTCAGGTCTCGGATGGAAGGTTCGGGGTTTCAGGGTTGTCCTGGGCAATCAGGAAGTCCATGCGTTCCACGCGGCCGTACCAGAGGGCTTCCAATTCTTTGAGGAGCGCGGTGGCGGAGCGGATCGTCTCCGGGTTGCCCCGGGTCAGTGCTTTGCGTCCTTTGCGGCGTTTGGTAAGCAGACCGGCTTTGTGGAGCACGGAGACGTGCTTCTGGACCGCGGCAAAGCTCATGTCATAGGAGGCCGCCAGTTCGGAAATCGAGTGCTCGCCTTCGAGAGAACGACGCAGGATATCCCGGCGCGTGTGATCTGAGAGCGCGTGGAAAATGCGGTCGGTTCGGATGTCCTTGGTCACGGTCATGATGTCAATATACAACCAATAGGTTGTAGAACAAGTTGGACTTTGTGATGTGGTTGTTGGTGGACCAATGTTTGACTACTCTGGGCGTTTCCACCCGAACTGCAATGCCTGCCCATGGACCGCGATCGCGCAGAGACATTCGGCAAGACGTACGCCGCGGCTTGGAGCAGCAAGGATCCCTCGAGCGTCGCGGACATGTTTGCTTCAAATGGCAGCCTCGTCATCAATGACGGGCCAGAGGCCGTAGGATATGACGCCGTTGTGGTGGTGGCTCAGGAGTTCATGACCGCTTTTCCCGATCTTGACGTGACATGCGACTGCATGGCCTTTGAGGTCGAAGAATGGCGATGGTACTGGACCATGAGAGGACATTACTCGGGCCCGGGCGGCACCGGGCGTTCCATCGACATCAGCGGCTACGAGGTATTGGAATTCGACGCAGAAGGTCGGATCGTTTGTGCTGAAGGTCACTTTGATCAGAAGGAGTATGATCGGCAACTGGGACTGCATTGAATCCCACCAGTCAGCCCCTCACAAAAACAGGAACAGGAACGGCCCGCCCATGACCCGCCTCCAGAAGTTTGCCACCGTCAGTGAGATCATCGCCTCCTTCGCTGTCGTAGTATCCCTGATTTATGTGGGCGTTCAGGTCAACCTGAATACCCATGCCATCCAGGGGGGCACCAACCAATCCCTGTACGAACTGAACCAGGAATTCAAGCTCGTGGCTGGGGCGGACTATGCAGACTTGAAAGTTCGATTTGCGCGGGACCCCGCCTCGATCACGGCGGCAGATTCCGTGCGCTGGAACGGCGCCGGAAATGGATCGGATGATCTGGGGTTTTCGGCCAGACTAGCCGGTTTCCGGTGGCACACTGGCGCATTCGATGGCGCGGGGATGTACGCCAGTTGGTGGACCGCCACGGATGTCCCTGGGGACGACTACTACGCTTGGTATCGTGGTGTAGGGGCGGACTATTCCCACGTGCATCGGGATTCCAGCAGCAAGTATTTCGGGTTTTCTGTTCGTCTCGTCAGGGAGGGAGCGCACTGAGCCGTGCCGTCCGGACGGCGCGTATCGGTCTTGTCAGCGCGGCGCGAGTGACGCGCCGTTGACTTCTGCGCTCGGGGCAGCGACCTTTGGCCATCACCCAACCCCGATCGCCATGCGTCGCTTCCTTTTGCTTGCTGTCCTTACAGCGTTTCTTTTGCTCCCCGGGTCGGTCCAGGCCCAGTCCGGTTCGTTCGGAACCACGGTCGTGCTGGACGGGGCAGACCTTTTCGTGGGCGAACCCAATACGTCGTTTCGTGAGGGATCGGTCTATATCTACGCTTGGACGGATGACGGCTGGAAACAGACCCAGCGATTGACTGCACCTGAACCGGCCTGGGAAGACGGCTTCGGCACCGTTCTGGCGCGGGAAGGCGGCAACCTCCTCGTCGGACAGAAGAACGGTCCGCTGCACGTCTTTGTGCAGCAAGGCCAGTCCTGGCAGCACAATGGTGTCATCGATGGTCCCGGCACGCAGGGACTGGACCCCGGTTGTCAGCAGTACGGCTACTGCGGAACGGATTTCGGAATCACCCTGGCCCTGGAGGGGGATTGGCTCCTGGTAGGCAATCCGGGCGCCGTCCCGCAACGTCAGCGCGGCCAGGAAGAAATGCCGGAAGCTCCCCAGGGCGTGGTCTACGCCTATGCACGGGGCGCCGACGGGCAGTGGTCGCTTCATTCGAGTATCCAGTCCATGAATGCTTCGGCCGGGGACCGATTCGGACAGACGATCCTGTTCGAAAACGGTCTTGCCCTGATCGGGGCTCCCGGCTGGAATGACAGCTATGCCGGACTGGAGGCAGTCGGGCAGGTCATACCCTTCGTCTTCCAGGATGGGAATTGGCTCGAAGCCAATTGGATTCCCTTCTTTGCTGAGTCGGCCGCCGGCTTCGGCAGCAGCCTGAGTCTGCAGGGACGGGAACTGTTGGTCGGCGCACCGGGTGCCAATCGCAGTCGGGGAGCCGTGTATGCCTACGAATGGCAGGACGATGGCAGCTGGATGCCCATGCGTGCCTTCCGGTTGACGGACGCCGAGCCGGGCGAACGGTTTGGAAGCGGGGTCGCCCACACCGACAATGCCATCTGGATTGGCGCGCCGGCCGAACGGGAGTTTGCAACGGGTTCGGTCTGGGTATTCGATGGCCAGGAAGACGGGACGGTTACCGACACGCCCCGGCGCATCCAGCTTGCGGACACGGTCGAGCGGGACGGCTTCGGCGCCCACCTGGTGGCGCAAGGGGAAATGGTCATCGTATCGGCTCCGGGTATGCACCACCAGTCGGGAGCGCTGTATACCTATGCCCCGGCCATTCCCGACGGCCAACCCCTGATGGGTCCGCCGGACGGGCTGGCAGCCCTGATCGGCGAGCAACTGGACTGTGAGGACGGCAAGATCGGCCTTTTCGATTGCCAGGACGTGGAGTTGCTCTCCTTCGTGCCCAACACCATCCTTCGCGCAGGCGACGATGCCCGCGGCGTGCGAACCAACGACAACTGGGGCTGGACCGACCCCGAAACCGGCCGCGAGTATGCGCTCGTGGGACGCAACGACGGCACGAGCTTCATCGACATCACCGATCCCACCAACCCGGTCCTGATCGGGGACCTGCCCAAGCCCTGGGGCACGCCGCCTTCGCAGCTGTGGCGGGACATCAAGACCTACCAGGGCTATGCCTATATCGTGGCCGATGGGGCTGGGGATCACGGAATGCAGGTCTTTGACTTGCGTCGCCTGCGGAATGTGACCAATGCACCGGTAGTCTTCGAACCCGATATGCACTACACGGGCATTGCCAGCTCCCACAACGTGATCATCAACGAAGAGACCGGATACGCCTATACGGTCGACGGCCCGACGTGCGGTGGTGGGCTCTACATGATGGACATCCGCGAACCGCTCAATCCGACCTTTGTGGGCTGTTCGAAGGGTGGAGATCGCGGTACGCACGACTCCCAGTGTGTGGTCTATCAGGGGCCCGACTCCCGCTATCGGGGACGGGAGATCTGCCTGAACTCGAACGGCGCTTATTTCGAGATCATGGACGTGACCGACAAGAGCACTCCGGTGACGGTCTCCACGGCCTCTTCCCCGAACGCTGCCTACATCCACCAAGGATGGCTGACGGACGACCATCGCTACTTCTACCAGGACGACGAGTCGGACGTGGTGGCAGGCAAGGTGCCCACGACGCGTACCCTGGTATGGGATCTGACGGACCTGGAGGATCCGATCCTGGTGAATGAGTTCATGGGCTCGATGCCGGCCAGCGCGCACAACCTCTACATAAAGGATGGGCTGGTCTATCAGGCCAACTACCGCTACGGCCTGCACGTTCTGGACATCTCGGACCCCGAGAATCCGGTCGAGGTGGGGTATTTCGACACGGCGCCAACCATGGAGGGCCCCGGCTTCAGCGGCGCCTGGAGTACGTACCCGTTCTTCGAGAGCGGTACCGTGATCATCACAAGCCTCCGCGAAGGCGTCTTCTTCCTGCGCAGCAAAAAGAAGGAGTCATGAGCCATCCCGTGAGCGCTTCCTTCCGGACCGCCAACCCGGATGACCTGTCCGCCATCGTTCGTATGCTGGCCGATGACGAACTGGCCAAGTCCCGCGAGTCGACTGGCGGGGAGGTAACGGAGGCGTATCGGATGGCGTTCGCGGCCATCGAACGGGACACACATAATCACCTGATCGTCGGGGAGGTGGACGGCGCGGTGATTGCCGTCCTCCAATTGACGTTCATTCCGAACCTGACCTACAACGGTGGGTGGCGGGCGCAGATCGAGGGTGTGAGGGTGGACCGTACCTTGCGCGGCAAAGGGATTGGGCGTCAGCTCATCCAGTTTGCAGTGGATCGCGCCAAAGGTCGGAAATGTGCCATTGTCCAGCTCACTACGGACAAGCGCCGTCCGGAGGTCGTCCGCATCTACGAGAGCCTCGGCTTCCAGGCCTCACATGAGGGCATGAAACTGTGGCTGTGACTCACATCCGGAGCTTCCAGGCCATGTTTTTGGCCCTGTTGGTGTGTGCAGCAGGCTGTGGTCCCCATCCCGATGATCCGGCCTACGTGAACGGTTCGCTCATCGAGTTCACGTATTCCACAACGCAGCCCAACGGCGCGTGGTGCTGGTTCCAGGACGAGCGGGCCATCGTGGATGCGGACCACCCCGAGGGCCCGATGCTGCTCTTCACGGCCATGTCGGCCTCTGCCGTGGACTCCCTGGAAATGGGAGACCTGGATTTGCACTTCCTGGGGCTGGACAGCGGAGAGCAGAGTTCGCTCGAATTGCATGATCGCTTCGAGCAGGATGACCACAATGTGGCCGCGCTGCATCGGTTGCCGGACGGACGCGCCATGGCGGTCTACGCCAAGCATGGCAGCGATCGATCGATCCGCACCCGCATCTCCGGACAACATGATCCCCGAAGCTGGGGAGAAGAACTACTCTACCAGGAAGAAGCGGGTGTCACCTACAGTAACCTGCTGACGGCGGGCGAGGAGCGCCGGTTGCTGAATTTTTCCCGATCCCGCGGCTGGAATCCCAACTTTGTGGTGTGGTCCGATTCGGCGAAGTCCTGGTCGTACGGCGGTCGGCTTCTTGCAAGCGAGGGAAGACCCTACCTGAAGTACCGTAACACTAAGGACGGCAAGCAGATACATGTGGTAGCCACCGATCAGCACCCGCGAGACTTCGACAACTCCATCCATCACGGTGTGACAGATGGTCTGGCCCTGTACGACTCATTCGGTCAGGTCGTGGATGCTGATGTGTCCGATCAGGACGGGGTTGCACCGTCGGCATTGAGTCTGGTTTTCCGGGGGGATCCGGACAACGTGGCCTGGATGGCGGATGTGGAGGTGGACGATCAGGGGCAGGCCGTGATAGCCTTCTCCGTACAGAAGGACGGGCGGGGAAGGCCACCACGGGAGGGCGGCCTGGATCACAGGTATCACCTTGCACGCTTCCTGGAGGGGCAATGGGTCCAGCACGAGGTGGCCTACGCAGGGGAGCGGCTCTACCCGTTCGAGGACGACTACACGGGTCTGGTGGCCATTGATCCGCAGGACGTGAACCGGCTGGTCATCGCGACCAATGCGCATCCGGTTACGGGCGAACCGTTGATCAGCAACGCAGATGGCAGCAGGCACTACGAGTTGTTTGAAGGCACCTCAGAGGATGAAGGCGTCACGTTCGAATGGGAGCCGCTCACGGCCAACTCGTTGGTGGACAACATCCGCCCGGTCATTCCTTCATGGGATGCCGACCGTCGCGTGGTGCTCTGGATGCGGGGAACGTACCGCAGTTATACCGACTGGAGCAGCCGGATCGTGGGTGTGGTGCAGGATCGATGATGCGCCGGGCAGGCATCATACTCCTGTTGACCGCTTGGGCGGGATGCGCCTCGCAGGGGGCTGGTCCTGAAGCGCCGGCTCACTGGCTGCGACCCACAAACTGGGCTTTTGAGGATTCCACGTTGTGGCGGGTCTCGGACACAGGGCTGGAACTCGTCTCCGCGGGAGCCATCCCGGCGGACATCCGCAGGCCGGGTTCGGTGGCCACGGCGCGCGGAACAGAGGATCTGGGATCGTTCCACCTGCGGGCAAGCGTTCGTTCAAGCCAGGATTCCACGGTTGTCGGACGGGATGTGATCATCGTCTTCGGGTACCGGTCCCCGCGTGAGTTCTACTATGCCCACCTTTCCAATGACAACACCGTCATGCCGCACAACGGCATATTCCTGGTGAATCATGCGGACCGGCACCGCATCGACGATCAGGGCGTGGATGGGGCGCCCGAAGCTCGTCTGGTGGATTCCCGGTGGCACGAGGTGCGGGTGGATCGGGACACGGATACGGGCGCCATCCGCGTGTTCATGGACGATCTTCGGGCGCCCCTGCTCACGGCCACCGACACCACGTTGCGAAGCGGAGCCGTGGGATTCGGCTCGTTTGATGACATCGGCGAAGTACGGGATGTACGTGTGGCGCGTGGGCATGCGCCGCTGCTCGATCCGATTGCAGAACAGCCGCTACCCGCCACCATGGCCCTTAAGTTGGCTCCTTTCGCCACCATCCCGGCCAGCGACACGACGGGTGGACCAGCCGCGCGGATCAACACGCTGGCGCCCGCGCCCGATGGCTCCGGCCGAGTGTTTGTGCCCGACCTAAGAGGCATGCTGTTTGTCATCGAGGGAACGGAGGTACGTCCCTTTCTTGATGTAGCGGACGCGTTTCCGGATTTCGTGGACCAGCCGGGTCTGGGCAGCGGATTCGGGTACGTGGCTTTCCACCCGGAATACGGAACGAACGGCATTTTTTACACGGTCCACACCGAAGGCGGCAAGGCGTTGTCGGAACACCGACCGGATTTCGGCTCGAGCGGGGAAGATGTGATCCACGGGGTGCTGACCGAGTGGACATCGAGCAGACCCGGAGCCGGCTCGTTCGAAGGAACGCACCGGGAGGTGTTGCGCATCGGATTTCGCGCTGTGCTGCACGGCATACAGCAGATTGCCTTCCATCCCCAGGCTGTGCCCGATGATGAGGAGTATGGTCTGCTTTATGTGGCTGTTGGGGATGGCGAAGCACCCGGTGGCCAGACGGTTCGCCCCCAATCCCTGGAGGCCATTTCGGGCAAGATCCTCCGGATCGATCCCACGGGCCGAAACAGCCAGAACGGCAGCTATGGCATTCCGGAGGGCAATCCGTTTTTCGACCATGACCACGCGTTGCGTGAGATCTGGGCGCTGGGTCTGCGCAATCCGCACCGGTTCAGTTGGGACTCCGAAACGGGCCGCATGTGGATCGGACACATCGGTGAGGCGCGTGTGGACGCCGTATTCGAGGGACTGCCGGGTGCCAACTATGGCTGGAACGAACAGGAGGGAGGCTTCCGCTATGAACGGGAAGACCCGCTGCAGGTCTATCCGTCGGAGGGTTCTGGAACGTTCGAGGATCCGGTGCTGCGCCTCGACCATGACGAACTTGCGGCCCTCGTCGGTGGATTTGTCTACCGCGGAAAGGGCATTCCCAATCTACGGGGAACGTACGTTTTCGGAGACCTGAACAGCGGTCGGCTCTACGCCTGGGATCCGGAGAACCCGGGTCCGGTGGCGCATCTGGCCATCGTGGACGAGTCGGGGAGAGAGGTCACCATGGCAGGGTTGGCTGGCAGGCCCCGGGCGGAGATCCGGTTCGGAATGGATGCCTCTGGAGAACTATACGTCCTCTCAAAGGCCAACGGGGGCATCTGGAAGGTTGTGGACGCGATTCCGGTCCGCAGGCAGACGACGGGCAGCTAGAGTTCGCGGATGAACACGTTGCGCCGCCTGATTTCTCCACCGTGGGTCTGCAGCTGGATCGGGCCGCGCTCGAAGATGGGGATTGATCGGTCGAAGTAGTTTTCCATGATGGCGTTGTCCACCACCTGGACATCGTTCATCCACACCGAGACCCGCTCGCCCTGCATGCGGATACGGAAGGAATTCCATTCACCGAAGGGTTTGTCCATGTTCACCAGGGGATCCTTGCCTGCCGCTCCGGCGCTGTTGTTCCA
>JAQCDI010000015.1 GCA_027620595.1 Bacteroidota bacterium
TCGCGCCGTGTTCTGGGGACTGGGCTCGGACGGGACTGTCGGAGCCAACAAGAACTCGATCAAGATCATCGGGGAAGGCACGGATCTCTACGCACAGGGGTACTTCGTCTATGACTCCAAGAAGGCAGGCGCACGAACGATCTCCCATCTGCGATTCGGACCCGATCCGATCCATTCCACGTATCTGATCCAGCAGGCCGACTTCGTGGCCGTGCACCAGTTCGGTTTCCTTGAGCGTTTCGACACGCTCTCGTTGGCCCAGAAGGGGGCCACCTTCCTGCTCAACAGCCCGTTCGGTCCCGATGAGGTGTGGAACGAGCTTCCGCGCATGGTGCAGAAGACCATCCTGGACAAGAAGCTGCGATTCTTCGTGGTGGATGCCTACACCGTAGCGCGGGACATCGGCCTTGGCGTCCGGATCAACACCATCATGCAGGAGGCCTTCTTTGCCCTCTCGGGCATCCTTCCAGCCGAGGAAGCCACCGGAAAGATCAAGGAATACATCCGCACCACGTACGGCAAACGGGGTGAGGCCGTCGTGCGCAAGAACAAAGAGGCGGTCGATGCTGCGCTGGATCACCTGTACGAGGTGCAGGTGCCCCTGGAAGTCTCCTCGGCCATCGAGCTGCGCCCTCCGGTGCCGGCAGGCGCTCCGGATTTCGTGCAGCGGGTCACCGCCGAAATGATTGCAGGACGAGGGGACGACCTCCCGGTCAGCCTCCTGCCCGTGGACGGAACCTATCCCACCGGCACAACCCAATGGGAAAAGCGCAGTATCGCCATGGAAATCCCGGTATGGGATGCTGATCTGTGCATACAGTGCGGAAAATGCGTAATGGTCTGTCCCCATTCGGTGATCCGCTCCAACGTGGTCGGTCAGGCAGAACTTGCCGACGCACCGGAGTCGTTCCAGTCGGCAAACGCTTCCTGGAAGCAGTTTGAAAACGCCAGATACACGTTGCAGGTCTCCCCTGAGGATTGCACGGGCTGCCGTCTATGTGTCGAAGTCTGTCCGGCAAAGGACAAATCCCGGGCGGGACACAAGGCTCTGGACATGGTGGACCAACGGGACGTGATGGATCATGCCTTGTCCAACTGGGCCTTCTTCGAAACCCTGCCCCCCTTCCGCGAGGGCTGGGGAGGAGATGGTGCATCAGCTGAGCCATTGTCCTTCACCAAGGTCAAGGATGTACAACTGCTTGAACCGCTGTTCGAATTTTCCAGTGCCTGCGCTGGATGTGGTGAAACGCCCTATCTGCGCCTCCTGACACAACTCTTCGGAGACCGCATGATGGTGGCCAATGCCACCGGCTGTTCGAGTATCTACGGCGGCAATTTGCCCACCACGCCATGGAGTCAGAACAAAGCGGGTCGTGGACCTGCGTGGAGCAATTCCCTCTTTGAGGACAATGCTGAATTCGGCCTCGGAATGCGCGTGGCCATCGACAAGCAAATGGAGTATGCGCGCGAGTTACTGCCCCGTACGGCAGCTGACCAGGCGGCCGTACAGGACATTCTCGATGCCCGTCAGGAGTCCCTGGAAGACATTGAGGCGCAGCGGGTTCGAGTCGAGGCCATGAAGCATTCTCTGAAGGGTATCAACACACCGTCAGCCCGCGATCTGCTCTCGATTGTGGACGCGCTGGTCCGAAAAAGCGTGTGGATCATCGGCGGAGACGGCTGGGCCTATGACATCGGGTTCGGCGGCCTCGACCATGTGCTGGCCAGTGGCCGGAACGTCAAGATCCTGGTCCTGGACACAGAAGTCTATTCGAACACGGGCGGACAGGCATCCAAGGCTACGGGCTTGGGAGCCGTCGCCAAGTTCGCGGCGGGCGGAAAAAGCACACCCAAGAAGGACCTGGGCATGATTGCCATGGGTTACGGCTACATCTACGTTGCCCAGGTAGCCCTCGGAGCCAACGACAACCACGTGATCAAGGCGCTTCGCGAGGCGGAAGAGTACGATGGACCCGCCCTCGTGATTGCCTACAGTCATTGCATTGCCCACGGCATCGACATGGCCAAAGGACTGGACCAGCAGGCATTGGCCAGCTCCTCCGGATACTGGCCGCTGTATCGGTTCGATCCTCGACGCAAGGAGGAGGGATTGAATCCGTTCCAGCTCGATTCCAAGCGCCCAAGCACCAAGCTCTCCGAGTATTTCTACAACGAGAACCGCTACAACATCCTCAGGAAGACCGCACCTGCCATCGCGGAGGGATTCCTCAAGCAGTCCCAGACCTTTGTAGACGACAAGTGGGCCCGGTACGAAGCGCTGGCCGGTACGGCAAGCCGTGGTTCGGGTGCGGAACCCTCCAAACTACCCACTGCTGCTCGTCCTGCGGGACTACATCCCAAGGCCATGCCACCCAAAGGCATGCCGCCAGGCGGATTGAAGCGTGCCCCCGGCGCCGATTGACCTGTGCGCCTTCCCGATTCTACCGTACCTGCGAGCTGCACCATGAAACTGAACACGAACTACCTGGGCCTGAACCTGCGGACTCCGATCGTGCCCTCCGCCTCTCCCCTGTCCGAATCCCTGGACAATATCCGGGCCATGGAGGACTATGGCGCGGGAGCCGTGGTCCTCTACTCCCTCTTTGAGGAGCAGATCGAGCACGAAAGCGGAGAACTCGATCACTACCTGTCGGCCGGAACGGACAGCTTTGCCGAGAGCCTCTCCTTCTTTCCCGACATGGGTTCCTATGCCACTGGTCCTGAAGCCTATCTGGATCTCATCCGACACGCGCGGGCGGCCGTGGACATCCCCATCATCGCGAGTCTCAATGGCGCCTCTCCCGGGGGCTGGACCGAGTATGCCCGCCTCATGGAGCAGGCTGGTGCGTCGGCCATCGAGCTGAACCTGTATTTCATACCTGCAGACGTGAATACCAGCGCCGAACAGATCGAAAAACGCTACCTGGCGGTAGTGAAGCTGGTCCGGGAAGCGGTGGGCATTCCGGTGGCCGTCAAGCTGAGTCCGTTCTTCACTTCGACCGCCCATTTTGCGAATGAGCTGTGCAAATCCGGGGCTTCGGGACTCGTCTTGTTCAACCGGTTCTACCAACCCGACCTGGACATCTACAAGCTGGACGTCGTGCCAAGACTGCGCCTTTCCGACTCGGACGACCTGCGCCTTCCCCTGCGCTGGATTGCCATGCTTTACGGCCGCGTTCCTGCCGATCTCGCGCTCACGGGTGGTGTGCATACGTACCAGGACGCCATCAAGGGACTCATGGCAGGCGCCTCTGTTGTCATGATGGCGTCCGAGCTCCTGAAGAAGGGTCTGTCGCGCATCCAGGACATACTGGAGGTCATGGACATCTGGCTGGACGAACATGGATACGATTCTGTCGAACAACTCCAGGGAAGCATGAGTCAGATCCACGTGGCGGATCCATCGGCTTACGAGCGCGCCAACTACATGAAAGTGCTCAAATCGTGGCGCGATGACCCTGCTGGCATGGTGCTCTGACCGGCTCGACAGCCGAGCGGATCCGGCTTGAAGGGATGCCCTGCCGCCCCTACTTTGGGTGGCCTCCCAACCTTCCCCCACCGAAATGCTTCTCCACCGCTCCCTGGCCCTTCTTGTCTTCGTTTTCCTTGGATCCGTCCCGAGTGCCGCCCAGCATGGGCGACAACCGGTTGCAGCCGAAAACGGGATGGTGGTATCCACCCAGTATCTTGCCTCTGAAGTGGGCCGGGATATCCTCATGCAGGGCGGAAACGCGGTGGACGCCGCCATTGCCACCGCATTCGCGCTGGCCGTGGTCCATCCAGCCGCCGGCAACATCGGCGGCGGTGGATTCCTTGTCTATCACGGGGCGGACGGCGAAGTGACCGCCTTCAACTTCCGTGAGAAAGCGCCCGGTTCCGCCACCGAAAACATGATGCTGGATGAGGCGGGAAACATCGACTCCCGCAATCGTCACGTCAATCTGCTCTCCACGGGTGTACCGGGTACGGTGGCAGGCCTTTTCCTGGCCCATGAACGACTCGGATCCCTGCCCTGGGCCATGTTGGTCCAACCGGCCGTCCGTCTGGCCGAGGAAGGCTTCCCCTTCACGCGGAACCTTGAGGGCTTCCAACAGGATGTGTTGCAAGGGGCCGCCCGGGACCCGATCTACGAAAGCACCAAACGAGCCTTCCTGAAGGCAGGCGGCGTGCCACATGCCGTGGGCGAACCGCTGGTACAAGCAGATCTGGCAAGCACCCTCAAGCGCATCCGTGACCACGGGCGGGATGGGTTCTATGAAGGAGAAACGGCCCGCCTGATCGCTGAATTCATGCGGGAATGGGGCGGTTTGATCACCGAGGCCGATCTGGCTGCGTACGAGGCCGAGGAACAGGCACCGGTCCATGGCACCTACCGAGGGTATGATGTCTACAGTATGAGTCCGCCCTCATCCGGCGGGATTGCAGTCATCACCATGCTCAACATCCTGGAGGCCTTCGACCTGGCTGACATGGGCCACAACTCTGCCGCCTACCTGCATGTCCTGACGGAGGCCATGCGCCGCGCCTATGCCGACAGGGCACAGTTCGTGGGCGACCCGCGATTCAATCCGGACATGCCCGTGGAATGGCTGATTTCCAAGGAACATGCCGCTGATCTGCGTGCCTCCATCGACATGGACCAGGCCTCGGAAAGCGACTCAAGCTCATTCAACGGTCTTGAGCCCTACGAAAGCGAGGAAACCACCCACTTCTCGGTCGTGGACGCCGACGGCAACATGGTTTCGGTGACCTACACCCTCGAGTACGGCTATGGCAACAGCATCGTGGTGGAAGGAGCCGGATTCCTGCTCAACAATGAAATGGGCGATTTCAACCCCAAACCCGGTTATACCGACCGGAGCGGCAACATTGGCACGGCACCCAACCTCGTGGCCCCCGGCAAACGGATGCTGTCCTCCATGACCCCCACCATCATGGCGCGCGATGGACAGCCAGTTCTTGCCATCGGCAGTCCGGGCGGGCGAACCATCATCAACACGGTTCTGCAAGTCATACTGAACATGGTCGACCATGGCATGGACGTGGCGGAAGCGGTGGAGGCACCCCGCTTCCACCATCAATGGCTGCCGGACAAAGCCCGGTTCGAGTCAGGTTACTTCTCGACAGACACGATGGAGCGGTATCAAGCCTACGGGCACGCCCTTGGGCGTGAGTCCGGCAGCCAGGGTCGGGCCATGGGAATATGGGTGGACCATCAGCGTGGCCTCTTGTACGGGGCGGCTGATTCACGGTCCTACATGGGACGAGCGGTGGGCTACTGAGTCCGGGCCCCTGCCTCGCTTGACACTCGGTGTTCCCGTCACCAGAGGAACAGCGCAATCATGCTTTCATCATGGACACCGTCCAATTCCTGCTTTCGGTCGTAAATCTGTTGCTGGCCATGACCGTGCTTTTCGGGGGACGACTCATCTTCAAGCGCCTCTCGGAACTGCGCGAAGACGTGGAAGACCTCAAATCAAAGCACAAGCCGGCACCCGCTGCAGAAAAAGAGACCGGTTCGCGTTCCCTGGAGTGGAAGGAATAGGCCTCCAGCGCTATCGCAATGCGCGGATGACCAGGTTTCGCAACTCCTCGACCTCCTCTTCCCTCACGCGGCGGCCCATGCGGGCCAGGAATCGCGTTGCAGATCCAATCGCGGAGCGCATCTTGGGGTCAGCCAGATGAAGGGTGGCGTGCCGTGACGCTTTCTGGACAAGCGTTTCGAACCGCCCGCTGTCGGCAAAGGCGTACCCTTCCCACATGTAGAAAACGCGCTCTGCCTCCATGATGGCATCCACCATCTCCCGATTCTCTCCGCCGAATATGATCTGCACGGCGATGGCACCCGATACCAGCATTCCCACGTACTCCGTCATTCCACTGGCCTGGGCTCCGATGTAATCCGCGTCACAATGGACCACGAGCTCGCCATCCTTCTCCCGGATGCCGCTTACCGGTATACCGTGGTAGATACAGAAAACGTACCGCGCAGCTTCACGGACCTGGTGCCGATGGGCCACCGATCGATGACGTTCGGCACTGCTGAACAGCTTGCTGAAAGCCGAGCTGGAGGGATACATAAGGGGTTCCGGCTTGTTGTGCTGCATCTTGGATCGACCTCCTCGGCATTCGATTATATGCGCGTTATGCCGTATTCGGCTACGCATTTTTGCGTATGTCACCCCGTTCGCAAACCTACGGGGCGCAAGACGAGGGGGAGAACCGGAGGGGTAGCTGCCGGGACGGGTGCGGGACCCAATCCGGGTATCGGCCTTTCAGGATCCCTTTTTAAGATCCTCCCTGAGGGAGGATATATCTTCTGGATCTCCGATGACCGTGACCCGGTCTCCGTCCAGGAATCGGGTGGAACCGTGGGGATAGACTACTTCCCCATCGCGCTGTATCAGGGCAATCAAACACGTTCCGGGCAAAGGGATCTCACGAAGTTCCTTGCCCCTCCATCCGGCCGCTTCACCGCCGGACAGGTTTACGGTGATGGAGCGGTCGTTGCGCAACAGGACTTCTTTGAGCGCCTGCTCGCCGCGTGCCCCGTGCCAGTTCGATTCAAAGGATTCTTCGTCCACCCGACCCGCAATCTGCGCCAGGATGCGCAGGTGCTGGCCAGGCTTGGACTCCGGACTGACAAGAAAGAAGAGCGTTCGCACCGACTTGTCATCCTCGACGTGCTCCGTCATGGGATCGTCGCCCGGAACGAATATCGGATGCACCGATCGGACCAGGACCAGCTCTGACTGATCCACCAATTCGGTGCGGAAGTGCGGCAGCGCCACACCGTGGGTCACTGGTGTCGCTCCAACCCGGGTGCCGGCCATGATGCGCTCCACGATGTGATCCTCCGAGCACGGCATCCGACGGGCCAGGCACGCCGCCGCCTCTCGGACAACCTTTTCAAAGTCTGCGGGCTGCTTCACATCCAAAACGAAGCTTCGGGCAACGATCTCCTCATAGGGATCCTCTCCACGGAGCCCTTTTTCCTTGAGGATGCCGCGGAATTCCACATCCAGCCCCTCGAAGCGATGCTTGCCCAAGCGGGAGAACCAGTGATAGATGGCGCCATCCCGACGCACTTTGCCATCAGCATAGAAACGGTACCAGAGTACGCATATCAAGACCACACCGATGGTGAACGCAATGGCCATCCAACCCATGTAGGCAATCAATGCGCAACTCGTGATCATTCCGAATATCTGTGTCCATGGGTAGAACGGCGACCTGTATCCAGGATCATAGGACTGTATCCGGCTCTCCCGCATGACAACAACAGCCAGATTCAGGAAGATGAAGATCAGCAGTTGGAAGGCTGAAGCAAGCTTTGCAATCCCTTCCGCATCCAGGACGAGAATGAATACGACCATGACCCCGCCTGAAACGAGGATGGACGTGGTCGGTGTTCGGAATCGACCCAGTTTTGCAAATCGGGCCGGAAGCAGTCGATCCCGCGCCATGGCCAGCGGATACCGCGAGGCCGACATGAGTCCGGCATTTCCGGTCGAGGCGAACGCAGCCAGCGCCGCAATCACGATCAGGAAGAGGCCCCACCTGCCCGGCAGCCAGGAAAAAAACTGCTCAGCTGCGGTTGCCACGGGAGTCAGATCCGAACTGAGATCCTGGAAATCCAGAACCGACACCATGATGAACACCCCCGCGACATAGATGAAGCTCGTCACACCGAGCGAGAGCATCATCCCCAGTGGCAGATTCCTATCCGGATTGCGAACCTCTTCCGCGATGCTCGCCACTTTGGTCAGACCGGCGTACGACACAAAGACGAATCCCACGGTAGACAGCAAACCAGAAACCCCGAACTTCAGGAACGGGGTGTTTCGCTGCTGGGTGAGCTCAAACGGTTGATCCCATCCCACATAAACCAATCCCTGGATGGTAAAGAAAGCGAGCACCACGAGCAGAACGGTTACCAGTATGCGCTGCAATGCGGTGGTCTCTTTCGCTCCCACCACATTGATCAGAACGAACACCGCAGTCAGGGCAATGGCCACGGTCTTGATGGGCAGCTCCACGAAAAACGCTGCATAGGCCCCGATACCAATCAGGGCAAACGCCGTCTTGAGGGTCAATGCAAAGTAGGTCCCCAATCCCCCTACGGTCCCGGCCAACGGTCCGAGACTTCGGTCCAGAAAGAAGTAGGCCCCACCTGCCCGGGGCAACGCGGTTGCCAATTCCGACGCACTGAACATGGCCGGCATGATGAGAATTCCGGCTATCAGATACGCCAAGGCGACGGATGGTCCCGCCTGAGCGGCAGCCAGACCTGGAAGAAGGAAGAAGCCGGAGCTGAACATGGCGCCCGTACTGACGGCGAATACGTCGAACAGTCCGAGCTCCTTTTTCAGGCGCCGGTGGGAGGATGGTGCGGCCATCGGCGTCGAATCGGATGAGGTGAAGGTGTACCTCTCCCCTTTTGGGAGAAGTCATTGGGTCTCAATGCATACCCGGGATCGGGCCTGCGGTTCTCTCCGGTCGGACGATTCCGGACCGGATCAGCCTGCCATCACCAGGCCAGGACCTGCACGGGGCGGGAAACCGCCGAACGCTCCGATCGAACCCGCAAGACATAGGTGCCCGAAGCCAAGCCGTCCGGGAGGTCGAGGGGCAGATCGTGCGAACCCACCTGCAGGACGCCCAGATTCCGTTGATGAACGGTTCGCCCGAGTATGTCCACGAGCGCGAGGCTCACGGGACCAGCCTGTTCCATGGACAGCACCACCCTGCCCTGCGAGGGCAATGGATTAGGATAGATGCTGTCGATGGTCATCCGCGCCGGCAGCTCCTCCGGGCGGGAAGAAGACGTGGAAAGGCTGCCTTGGAAAAGGTTCATGACGGGATAGGAACCGCCGAACAGCGCATCCACCTGGGACTGCCCTACCCCGAACCAGTCCCGCAGCAGACTTCCGTAGACACTCCGGAAGTCGGTGGTGGCAATCAGGTTTCGGGCACCATCAAGGTTGGTCAGGTCCGGCGTATCTCCGTGCAAGCCACCTGCCATGTCGGATCCGAAGATGAACATGGGAGCGGCAGTGCCGTGGTCCGTTCCGCTGGAACCATTCTGGTAGAGGCGCCGACCGAACTCGGAAAACGTGACCCCACAGACCTGCTCAATCAGTCCGTCCGTCTCCAGGTCCGCAACAAAGGCGGCAATGGCGTTGCCCAGGCGGGACATGAGCGTGGCGTGGGCGCCCACCTGGTTGGCATGGGTGTCGAACCCTCCGATGGACACGTGATAGATGCGTGCGCCCAAGCCTCCCCGGATAAGACGGGCTACGGTGGCCAGATCGGTCCCCAACGTGCTGCCTCCCGAATAGGAGACCTGGTTGCGGCCGATATCGAAGGCGTCCTTGATTGCCCGGGCGTAGACGAAGGAGTCGTTGGATACGCGGCGGACGAATGCTATCTCCCTTCCCACCGACGAATCCGGAACGGCCTGTTCATCAAAGAGCTTTCCTGAAGCCGCCAGGCGGTCCAGCAAGGCCTGGTTTGGCAGCGTCACCCCGAGGGACGTGTCGTGCCCGGCAAACAACAGCGGCGTGGATCCGCCAATCTGCAGGGCCACGGGATGGTCCGGGGGCGCATCGGCATATCCAGGGTACTCATGCTCAAGGAATCGACCCGACCAGCCGGAATTCTCCAACTCATTGGCGTCCCTGCCCGAGAGCCATACATCGGTGGAGACGAAGTGGGAGAGTTCCGGGGACGCATAGCCCACATTCTGGACGATCTGAAGCTTCCCATCACCGAAGAGCGATTCAAGCGGTGCCAGGGACGGATGCAGGCCAACCTCCGTCGTCAGGGCCACCGGTGTACGGATGGCAATGGTCGGGCGAGCCGAGAAGTAGGCGTCATTGCCGATCGGTACCACGGTGTTGAGGCCGTCGTTGCCCCCCGAAAGCTGGATGACAACCAGGATCCGGTCCGATGCCGAACCCGCCAGCGCACGCAATATCGGATTGGCCATGCTTGCCGACACCGTGCGCCCGTTAAGGCCCAGCGTTACTGCTGCTCCGGAAAGGGCCATTCCCCGCAGGAATTGCCGGCGCGACCAGGCCGAGTGCGCCTTGTCGTGCAGTTCTCCGTCTTCGAGCCGGCTACCGTGATGCGTGCACATATCAGCTCAGTTGGTATTCGGGGAACTTGGAAAGAGCGACCACGAAATTGCGGACCATGGCCCATGCCGTCGGCGAGAGCGGATCCCACTCATACCAAGGCGTCGAGCCGAGGAACAGCTTGACCAGATTGATTCGCCAGGCCGGTCCGTTGAGCAGGTCCTCGGGCAGGGGGAATTGGACCAGGTTCCCTTCAAACGGCTGATCCACCTCGGGGATTTCCACCAGTTCGAGCGGCGTGGCAAACAGCGCCTCTGCCAGGTTGAGCGCCATGGAGACCGCCGGATGCGAGGCGCCAGGCTCCACATAGCGCTGTGTGGCATCGAAATAGTTGATGCCGGTGGCCGACGAATTGAGGAAACTGTCCACCATGTTCCACCGCGCGGGCATCGTCTCGGTGGAGAGCCAGTAATGGTGGCCCGGCCATCCGGCAACATTCGGTGGCGAGAGCAGCGTCTGTCCGAGCGAGCTGAACGCAGAAGTAAGGGCCGAAAACCGGTCTTCGCGTTCCGGTGGGGGCTCTCCCTTGAAAGCCGACATGTCCAGTAGTACATACTCGACCGGACTCTTGATACGCGCACCGCAAGTGGACGGATCGAAGAAAAGCTCCGAGCTCAGGAGATCCGCCAAAACGGGTCCCATGATGAAGTTGTGCGCCTGGACGCTCGTGGCCAGTGCATCGACGGCTTCCCTGTTCGGCTCGGCGTGCACGAACTCCTTCAGCAGCTTTCTTGCCATGAACGCGGCTACCTGTTCTCCTCGCTCTGAAAAGATCAGCTCGATGAGATCATCATGGTCATGGTTGCCGGTTCGCCCGAAAACGGTCTTTGAACCCGTGTCGGCGTTACCACTCGATTTGAAGGACGCCCACGACGTGCGCACGTTCATGGACCAACCGGCGAGTGCCCGAGCCGCCTCGACGATGTCGTCCTGCGTGTAGTTCGGGTTGCCATCAGCGTCCTCGGGACCCATGGTGAACAGTTCCAGCAGCTCGCGGGCAAAGTTCTCGTTGGGCGCCGACCGCCGGTTGAACCGGCCGTCCAGATAGTAGAGCATGGATCCGTCCGTGACGAACCCTCGAGTGAGGGCCTTGAAATTGCCCAGTGCTCCGAAGGTCAGGCGGAGGAGATAGGCATGCGCCAGGGCCCCGTACTGGTATTTGCGGACATCCGTGACAAAATGATTGTGCCAGAAAAGCGTCATCCGGGCCCGGAGGGTGCCCGAGAGCAGATCCCGCAGCCACAATTCCCGCGCTTCCTGGATGTAGTACTGGTTGTCGTTGCGGAAGGCCGCCACTTCATCATCAGTGGCCGTCGTCGGCGGATAGAGTCGAGTCAGCCAGTAAGGATCTGGAATGAGGGCCGTTGCGAGCGGCTCCGCCAGCCATTCCTCCACGACCTGGCGGGCGGTTCGCCCCACCATGGCCTCCACCCGATCGGGGTCGGCGTTGAGGCAGGCCCTGCGCAACAGATGGCGGGCCCGGGCTGCAGTGAGCGGTGTAGAAAGGTCACGAAGCATAAAAGGTGCACCCGTATCTTGAAGCACGGTTCCCTACTGACGGGCACCGTGGATTAAGGCGGCCTCCCATGCAGACCATACCTTCCCAAAGCGCCCTTGTTGAGCCCTGGTCGAAGTCTGCGGAATCCGTTTGTCAGGCCCTTGGATGCCTTTTGGAAGAAGGATTGTCCCCGTCTGAAGTCCGGGCCCGACAGGCACGTTTTGGCCCCAACACGCTCCGGTCCCACGCCCAACGGACAGCATGGTCGATCTGGTTGGACCAGTTCAAGAGCCTCCTGGTGGGATTGCTTGTCCTTGCCGCGCTGGCCGCGTGGGCTTTCGGGGAGAACCTGGAAGCGATTGCGGTGGCTGTGGTGGTATTGGTCAATTCGGCCATCGGATTCGGGACGGAATGGAGGGCCATCCGCTCAATGGAAGCCCTCAAGCTTCTCGGAAGCGTTACCACACGGGTTCGTCGTGGAGGCCGGACCTCCGAAGTACCGGCGGATTCGCTCGTTCCCGGGGATATCGTCGAGCTCGAGGGAGGAGATGTCGTCACGGCAGACATGCGCATCGTGCAATCCTCGCTCCTGCAGGCAGACGAGTCCATGCTGACGGGCGAGAGCGTTCCCTCCGGCAAATCCGATGCGGCGGTGGACGCCTCCGCCGTTATCCCTGATCGCTCCTGCATGTTGTTCAAAGGCACCTCGTTGACCCGTGGCAGCGCACGGTGTGTGGTCGTGGCAACGGGCATGAACACGGAACTGGGACACATATCTGCGCTGGTTGAGCAATCCGAGGAGCCCCGAACCCCTCTTGAGCAACGCCTTGACCAACTCGGCAGGATGCTGCTCAAACTGACGGTCGTGATTGCCGTGGTGTCCACGCTGTCAGGCCTTCTGCGCGGGCGGGACGCTTTGCTCATGATTGAAATGGGAATTGCGCTTGCCGTGGCCGCGGTTCCGGAGGGACTTCCGGTAGTTGCCACCATCGCTCTTGCCGCCGGCCTCCGGGAGATGGCCAGGCGTAATGCCTTGGTGAATCGTCTCTCATCGGTCGAGACGCTGGGAGCAACATCGGTCATCCTGACCGACAAGACCGGCACGCTTACCATGAATCAGATGGAAGCCGTGCGCCTTGTGACCCCGGATTCTGACCTGGAAGTGGACCCCGGAACGAGAACAGGGAATGCAGCGGACGCCGATCCGCCTACGCTCTCTCCCGCCGCCGTTCGCGTGGTTGAGATCGGCCTGTTGTGCAATCGGGCCCGATTGCTCCCGGAAGGAACGGTCGGAGATCCTACGGAAGTGGCACTGCTTCGCTTGGGGCGCCGTTTTGCTCTCGAAAGGGAGCACCTGCTGGCCGGCTTGCCGGAAGTGGCCGAGGAAGCGTTTGATCCCCAGACCCGCATGATGGCCACATGGCATGTGGAGGGCAACGGTTTTCTGGTAGCCGTGAAAGGAGCGCCTGATCGAGTCATTCCCCTGGCAACGCACATTGTCGAGGACGGTGAGGTTCGGGTTCTGTCAAAAGAGGATGGCGTTGCCTGGATACGCCGTAATGAGGACCTCGCCGCTGGCGGCCTCCGGGTCCTCGCCCTGGCGCAGCGCCGTGCATCCTCCCGCGACGAGTCGCCCTATCAGGGCCTGGTGCTGCTCGGGCTTGTTGGACTGCTGGACCCGCCCCGCCCTGAAGCACGCGAGGCCATCGAGGCCTGTCAGCAGGCGGGAATCCAGGTCGTAATGGTCACTGGCGATCAGATGCCCACGGCCCGTTCGGTGGCTACGTCCCTGGGCCTTCCCTCGGATCCGGCGCTCGATGGGAGTGGTTTCGAAGCGTCTGGCGACGGATCCCGTCTGGTGGACTACCGGTTGTTTGCCCGGGTGAGCCCTGAACAGAAACTGCAGGTTCTCCGGGCCTATCAGGCTGCTGGGCACATCGTTGCCATGACCGGCGACGGAGTCAACGATGCACCGGCCCTGAAAGCGGCAGACATCGGCGTTGCGATGGGCTTCAGGGGGACCCAGGTGGCCAAGGAAGCGGCAGACATGATCCTCAAGGATGATTCCTTTCCGACGATTGTAGCAGCGGTGGAGCGGGGCCGGATCATTTTCACCAATATCCGTCGCTTCCTGGTTTTCCTGCTTTCCTGCAACCTGAGCGAAGTGCTCGTTGTCGGTCTGGCTTCGGCCTTGGGAGCGCCGCTGCCCATCATGCCGCTCCAACTCCTCTTCCTGAACTTCGTTACCGATGTATTTCCTGCCCTGGCGCTCGGTGTAGGCAAAGGCGAACCGGGATCGATGCAACAGCCGCCTCGACCTGCCTCAGAACAAATCCTTGGCGGGGGTCAATGGAAACGAATCCTGCTGTTCGGATTCCTGATAACCATGGCCACCCTGGCCTCGTTTGCACTCTCTTTTCGCTGGCTGGATGCCACCGACGAAATGGCGGTCACCGTCTCCTTCCTGACCCTCGCTTTTGCGCAGCTGTGGAACGTCTTCAACATGCGCGACCCCGCGTCCCGCATGTGGCGCAACGACATCACCCTCAATCCGTGGGTGCGCCTGTCCCTGCTTTTGTGTGCCGGCCTGATCCTGGCTGCCGTGTACATTCCCTGGCTCGCCTCGGTGCTTTCGCTGCAGATTCCGGGTATCCGGGAATGGGCACTCATCGCCGGATGCAGCTTGATTCCGCTGGTGACCGGTCAGGTGATCATCGTGTGGCGCAAGGCTGCCGGGGGCAGATGAACATTGTACCGGGAGCGGGGCTCGAACCCGCACGAGGTTTACACCTCAACGGATTTTAAGTCCGTTGCGTCTACCAATTCCGCCATCCCGGCATGGGGGCTGCAAAGATAGCAACTCACACCCTGCGAATCCTCGCGCAGCGCGGGGGTAAAAACACAGGATGCGGCTATATTGGCGGCATGAATTCCACAAATGACATCCTTCGCGCTCTGACCGCCCATGCGGCCGATCGGTCACACGCTCCGTACACGGGGCGCAAGGAAGGAGTCGTCATCCTCCTGGAGGACGGCAGCGTGGTGCACGGATGCCGGGTGGAGAATGCCTCCTTCCAACTGACGATCCCGGCGCTGATGAACGCGTGGACCACGCTGCACGCGGTGGGCCGATTGGACGTGGCGGCTGTCGTCAGCAGCGCGCCGTTCTCAAAGGGGGATCGCAGTTGGCTTGAAGAGATGCCGGAATTTTCCTGGTCCTTCCCTGCCCCGGACGTTGCCATGACCGGAGTCGACTTGCCTGCGCCCAACGAGTCGCTCTCGCCGCAGATCGAGAACTGGGGCACGGAACCGACACAGGGGGCGGAAGCCGCCCGTGAGGCCGCCGAGCTGGCCCACACGCCTGAGTCCGATTTTCCGGTGGGGTGCGTGGTTCGCACGCAAAAGGGGCATCATGTCCCGGGCGTGAATGTCGAACACCCGGATTGGGCGCACATCCTTTGTGCAGAACGCAATGCGCTCTCGACGCTCGTGGCCTACGGATACGGTTCCGCCACCGAAATCCACGTCTCATGCATCAAGGAGCCCGGGGGTACTCCGTGTGGCGCCTGCCGCCAGGTAATGCTGGAACTTGCCCCGGAAGCCACGGTTTGGATGGACCGCATCGACCAGCCCCCCTACGCCCTGTCCGTCCGGGAACTGCTGCCTGGAGGCTTCGAGGGATCGCAATTGCGCAAGAAACCCTAGGGGGCGGCATCAAGGTCGAACCGGCCGGTCACGTTCACCTCTTCCGCCTGCATGCTCAGCCACATCGTCTTCTTCATCCTGGGTTTGGGAATCCTCTACCTTGGCGCCGACTGGCTCATTGACGGGGCGTCTGAAGTGGCCAAGAAGTTCGGAATCCGGCCCTTGATCATCGGACTGACCATTGTGGCCCTGGGCACTTCCATTCCCGAGTTCCTGCTCAACCTGTTTGCCGTTGCAGCCGGTGAGGATGGATTGGCCATCGGCAACATCATCGGGTCCAACATCGCCAACATTGCGCTCATCCTCGGGATCAGTGCCGTCCTCATGCCCCTCTCCTTCGGCGGAAGCGTCCTGAAGAAGGAGTATCCGATCATGCTGGCCGTGACCGGATTGTTCTACCTTCTCTCCGTTGATGGCGTGATTTCCCGGATGGACGGTGGCATCCTGATGGGTGGACTTGTTGCATTCCTGATCTTCGTGATCCACGACGCCAGCCACAGCCCTTCCACCAGTGCCTCCGAACCGGAGGAAGATCCACTTTTTGCGCCGCACACCGGCCTCAAGAAGTGGCTCCACGACGAAAAGATGGGGCCTTTCGTTCGGATCCTGCTGATTGTTGCAGGAATGGCCGCGCTGGCCATCGGAGCCCGGCTCATGGTGGATTCGTCGATCGCCATTGCGGAATACCTGGGAATCAGTCCCTTGGTCATCGGCTTGACCATCGTGGCCATCGGCACAAGCCTCCCGGAACTGGCAGCCAGTTTGATGGCCTCCTACAAGAACGAGTCCGATCTCTCGGTGGGCAACATCCTGGGCAGCAACCTCTTGAACATCCTCTTCGTAATCGGGCTGGTAGCCCTGATCCAACCGATGCAGGTGGAAGAGGAATCACTGCGGTTCCACATGCCCGCCATGGTGGCCTTCTCCCTGCTGCTCTGGCCCCTGGCCCGACGCCGCGGCCAACTCTCCCGCTTGGGTGGCGTCATCCTCCTGACCGGATTCGCGGCCTACCTCCTCTGGCTAACCATTCAAGCCCTCTGACGCTGTGGACCTGACTTTCGGTATTTCGGGATGGTATCTCCTGCCGTGTGCGTTGCTTGCCGCGGGAGCAACCTGGTGGCTGTACCGCAGAACGATTCCTGAATTGCCCCCCATGCAGCGTGCAGGATTGGGTGTCCTTCGCTTCATAGCCCTCTTCCTGATCCTCTTCCTGCTCCTCGAACCTATCCTGCAACGCTTGCAGGAGCGCACGCTGGAACCCGTGGTCGGCATCCTGGTCGATCAATCCGAGAGCATGCTGTTGGCCGATTCGCTCTTGGGAGACGATGCCCCTCCCGTCCGTGAGGTGCTCAATCAACTCGGACAGGAAACCGGCAACCTGGTTGCGCGCCCCTTCGGTTTCGGCGCCTCGGTCGGGCAGGTCGGCCACCTCGACAGCCTGACCTTCACACACTCCCGGACGGACCTGGCACAGGCCCTGGACCGGCTCCGGTCCGAACTGTCGGACGAACCCCTGGCAGCCGTGATCCTGGTCAGTGACGGCCTCTACAATACGGGGGCGAACCCCCTGCACGTGGCAGATCGCTATCCCGTGCCGGTATTCAGCGTGGCGCACGGGGATTCCTCTGCCCGTCGGGATGTGCGTATCGAAAGCGTCATCACGAACAATCTTTCCTATGCCGGTTCGGAAATCCCGGTACAGGTCAGGGTCCGCAATGACGGCATACCAGCTGCACCGTTGCAGGTCACGCTCATTGATGGCGGCGCCGTCCTGAGCTCCCTGACCACCGAGCTGCCCCCTTCGGGAGGGGAGCGAACCGTGGAACTGGCCTTCGAGGCGGCCGAACCGGGTCTGCGGGACCTTCGGGTGGTGCTGACGCGCTATGAGGACGAAGTGACCTGGCGCAACAACGAATCGCGTTTCGATGTGCAGGTCCTGGACCAGAAAAAATCCATCCTCTTGCTGGCCGGCGCCCCTTCTCCGGATGTTTCGGCTGTGCGCCGACTGCTGGAGGCAGACGACACCGCTTCCCTGACGGTTCGCACGCAGAAACCCGATGGCACGTGGCATGAAGGAGACCTGCCCGAGGATCTGGACGATGTGGACCTGATCGTGGCGGTCGGGTTTCCCGGAAACGCGACGGACCCGGCGGCCTCCGTGCGGATCACGGACGCGGTTTCCGCCGGCACCCCGCTGCTCTTCATGATGGACCGATCGACCTCCATGGCACGGCTGCAGCAATCCTTTGCCTCCCTCCTGCCCCTGCAGCCCCGCGTTGTCCGTCCCACCTACATTGAAGGCACCTTCCAGCAGGCGCCCGCGGCCGCTTCCCACGCGGTCTTTGACATCGACGATCGGCGCGACGGCAGCCTCTGGCGCCGGCTGCCGCCGCTTTCGCTGAGCGAGAGCCAGTGGGAAGCGG
>JAQCDI010000016.1 GCA_027620595.1 Bacteroidota bacterium
CCGAAACGCACCCGCTGCCGCGGCAGTGGGTAGTCCGGGACATTCAGGTTGCCCACCTGCAGCGACGTGCCGGAGAACATGTTTTCCCAGGCCACGAACAGCGTGGCGCCGCGCACGCCGCCCTCGGCCACGAGGTCCACCAGCCAGCCTGCGTCGGCGGGCGCGGCGCCTTCGGCCGGCAGGACCAGCAGGCCCGTCGGGGTGTGCAGACGAAGGCCGTCCATGGCGCCCCACCAGCGGGTGCGTACATAGGCGTCCAGATCCAGGTCCTTGCGGAAGAGCAGCGCACGCCAACCCAGGCGGGCAGAGGCAAACTCGGTGGGCATGGCGTCCAGGGGGGAGTCCAGGAGGGAGCCCGTGGCGGAGCCGTAGAGGCCGCGCCGGCCGTCATCCCGCCAGCCAAGGGTCAGGGTGGCCTGGGAGTGGGATTGCCATCCGTCTAGCAGGAAGGATTCCAGAACGGGGCGGACATCGGTGAGCCGGTGTACAAGTCGATCCCGCTCTCGGCGATGCGCCATGTCCAGGTCCAGCAACCACACCCCGCTTTGCACGCCGAGTCCGAGGCGGATCAGGGCGTTGCGCTGCAGCGGGATGCCGCCCACGGCGGGGGACGCGCCACCGAATCCGTTTACTTCCATCAACGAGGGTCGTCGAGCATCCCAGGAGGCAGCCATGCGGGCCTGCAGTCGTCCAAGGGACAGGGCACCCGAAGCGTCCATCATGCTCCAGGCATGAGCCTCATCCTTGCGCACACCACCTTCGACGCGCCAGGACGGGGCCAGCCAGCGGGCCGAAAGGCCTGCCATGGTGCGGGACGTCGGTTCGGCTGTCCAAGCGGACCCGCCGAACGCGCCGTCCCGCCAAAGGAAACCGATCAAAGCGGCCGATCCCGCCCCCAGGTGCCGGGTCTGGGCAGCGTCCAGGCGCCAGCGCGTCGTCCAAGCGCGCACCGAAAGCGTTTCGCCCTCGAAATCCAGGGTCTGCGATTGACGGGCCACCTCCAGCCTGCTCATCCAGGGGCCGCGGTCAGCCTGGCCACCGAGGCGCAGGTCATTGCGGATCAACCGTCGCCGTGCGCCATCGTCCTCGACACGCGCGCCCAGCCGCTGGTAGATGGATTCGTATCCGGCTCCGGCGAACGGAATGACGCCGGCATGCGCACCGACCGATCGACGGGAAGCCACGTCGGAGAGCCACATCGACCATGTCGGCCGGTTCCAGGACACCCGCGCCGTGATCTCCCGGGCGCGCCGAAGCCGGCTGCCGTCGTATTCACCCCGCGATCCGGCGCCGCTGTATCCGAACACGGTCTGCAGGCGGGAGGGGGAGGAGTCGGTTCGCCCGTCCATTCTTTTCTGCCCGAAAAGCCGGTTCTGGACATGCAGGGCGCGGACCGCCTGCAATCCGTCCCCGGCAGATTCGTAGCGGACCCGGGTCTCGGGAGCACGCGAGGAGAGGGAGTCGGAGACCACAGCGATGCGTCCCAAGGGGTCCCATTGCCGGCTGCCGAGCAGCGCCACCGGAACGGCCTCGAACAGCGGGCGGCCGGTGATTAGGATTTCCATATCGAGTCCATCCCAGCGCAGGATCACGTGCCCCGGATCCGTGCCATGGGCAGAAAGTCCGTTGGGCCAGCCGGCCGAGCCGAAGGTCCCCCCGAAGACACCCGGCGCGCGGGACAGGGAGATGGAGAGGTCCGGATCCAGGTCCTGCAGGGGAAGCCCTCCCTGCCCGCGCGCCGGCAGGCACACGAACAACAGGACGATCAGGACACCGGAAAGGGGACGCATCATGGCGTCATTCAGGAAAGAGGCCGAACAGACGGGATTCGACGCGGGAGATGATCTCGGACTGGTCCCGTTCGTCGTTGACGAAGTCCATCTCGTCCACTTCGATGATGACCTTCGGGCCGAGGTTGTAGCGGGTTACCCAGTCCTCGTAGTGCTTGTTGAGCCGCTGCAGGTATTCGATCCGGATGGTGGATTCGAATTCCCGGCCGCGGGACTGGATGTGCGAGACCAGGGTAGGCACGCCGGCGCGCAGGTAGACCAGCAGGTCAGGCGGGCGCAGGTACGAGGTCATGACCTTGAAGAGGTCCTGGTAGTTCTCGTAGTCGCGGGCGGACATGAGCCCCATCTCGTGCAGGTTGCGGGCAAAGATCTCGGCGTCCTCGTAGATGGAACGGTCCTGCACCACGCTGTGCGGTGCGTTCTCGATGGAACGCTGGTGCTCGAAACGGCTCGACAGGAAGAACACCTGCAGGTTGAATGACCACCGGTGCATGTCCTGGTAGAAATCCGACAGGTACGGGTTGTCGTCGACCCGCTCGTAGAAGGCTTCCCACTTGAAGTAGTCGGAGAGGATGCGCGTCAGCGAGCTCTTGCCGGCGCCGATGTTGCCGGCCACCGCTACATATTTCTTTCCGGTTCGGGGCACGCTGTCAGGGGGTTGTACTCAGGAGCGGGAAATCGTCCGGAATATACGCGGTGTTTTCGACCCAACGCGCACCCCTGATCACGGTCGGCGCGGCTTCCGGGTTCTAACCGCAAATTCGCATCTTCCAGCGCGATAGGCCGATCGGAAAGCCGTACTTTTTCGGTTTATGATTCTGGCACTTCACCCCCTGCATCCATGGCGCGCAACGCCGTAGACATCTCCCCGGCTGGTCGTGGGAAGTACGATCCCGCTTCCATCGAATCCCGCTGGTATCCCTACTGGGAAAAGAACGACCTTTTCCGGACGAACCACGACTCGGAAAAGGAGCCGCATGTCATCGTCATGCCGCCACCGAACGTCACGGGTCGGCTGCACATGGGACACGCGCTGCAGGACACGGTGCAGGATGCCCTGACGCGCCTTCGTCGGATGCAGGGCTTCGAGGCCCTGTGGGTACCCGGCATGGATCATGCGGGTATCGCCACGCAGAACGTGGTGGAGAAGACGCTCAAGAAGGAGGAAGGAAAGAATCGCCACGACTATGGGCGCGAGGCCTTCGTGGACAAGGTGTGGGAGTGGAAAGAGGAATACGGCGGCATCATCCTCGAGCAGAAGCGCCGCCTCGGCGATTCCTGTGACTGGTCCAAGGAGCGCTTCACGATGGACGACGGGTTCTCCCGTGCCGTGCAGGAAGTGTTCGTGCGGCTCTACAACGAAGGACTCGTTTACCGCGGGGAGTACCTCATCAACTGGTGCCCGGTGGATCGGACGGCCATTTCCGATGAGGAGGTGGAGAATGTCGAACGGAAGGGGCATCTCTGGTACCTGCGTTACCCCCTGACCGACGGCAGCGGTTTCATCGAGATTGCCACGACGCGCCCCGAGACCATGCTCGGCGACACGGCCATCGCCGTCAATCCCGAGGACGAGCGCTACACGCACTTGGTCGGGAAAACCGTCCGCGTGCCGCTCACGGATCGGCAGATTCCGATCATCGCCGACGAATACGTCAAGAGCGATTTCGGAGCGGGCGCCCTCAAGGTGACCCCCGCGCACGACAAGAACGACTTCGAGATCGGCCGCAAGCACGACCTCGAGATCCTGAACATCATGAACCTCGACGCCACGCTCAACGAGAATGCGGGCGTCTACGCGGGTCTGGACCGCTTCGACGCCCGCGAGAAGATCGTGGCCGACCTCGAAGCACAGGGGTTCCTGGTCCGGATCGAAGAGTATGCCTCGACGGTGCCGATTTCGCACCGCTCCAAGGCCATCATCGAGCCCCTGATCTCGCGGCAATGGTTCGTCAAGATGAAGCCCCTGGCCGAGCCGGCACTCGAGGCCGTGCGCGACGGGCGCATCACGTTCTATCCCAAGCGCTGGGAGAACGAGTACTTCCGCTGGCTCGAGAACATCCGGGACTGGACCATTTCCCGTCAGCTCTGGTGGGGTCACCGTATTCCGGTGTGGTACTGGCTCGATGCCGACGGCGAGATCGACGAATCCCGCGGATTCAGGGTGTCCATCGAGCAGCCCGAGGAGGGCATGGTGCAGGATGAGGACGTGCTCGACACCTGGTTCTCCTCCTGGCTCTGGCCGTTTGCCACGCTGGGTTGGCCCGAGAAGACCCCGGACCTGGCCAAATTCTACCCGGGAACGGTCCTCGTTTCGGGATACGACATCCTCTTCTTCTGGATCGCGAGGATGATCATGGCGGGCCTGCACTTCATGGGGGACATCCCGTACAAGGACATCTTCATCACGGGGATGATCAAGGACAAACAGGGTCGCTGGATGTCCAAATCCTTGGGCAATGGGATCGACCCGCTCGAAATGACCGAGCAGTATGGGGCCGATGCGGTGCGCTTCAGCCTGACCATCCTCTGTGCGCAGGGGCAGGACATCAAGCTGGACCCGACGAAGTTCGAGATGGGCCGCAACTTCGCCAACAAGATCTGGAACGCGTTCAACGTGTTCGGTCAGTTCATGGAAGAGGGCAAGGACTATCGCCGGAAGCGCTCCTTTGCCGAGCTGGATTTTGCCGAGCAGTGGATGCTCACGCGCCTGGGCCAGACCATCCTCGACGTCGAAGAGGATCTGGCCCGCTATCGTCTCAACGAAGGGCTTGGCAAGATCTATACCCTCTTCTGGGGCGACTACTGCGACTGGTACCTCGAGCTGATCAAGCCGCAGTCGGGCGAACCGATGAGCGAGGAGAGAATCGCCCTCGCCGTCGAGCTGTTCGAAACGATGCTGCAGCTGCTGCACCCGTTCATGCCGTTCATCACGGAGGAGCTCTGGACGCATGTCCGTCCGCGCGAGGAAGGGGACATCTGCATGACGAGCGCATGGCCGACGGCCAACAAAGCGGACATGGATGCCGGGGTGGCGGGGCACTTCGCCACCGTGCAGGAGCTCATTTCCGGTATCCGGAATGTGCGCGCACAATATGCCGTTTCGCCGTCGCAGGACATCTCTGCCGTGCTCCAGTTGGAGCCGGGCCTGGTGGCTGCGGTGGAAGGGCATCGGGAGTACTTCGCCAAGCTGGCGCGGGTCACGGACCTGGAAGTCCGCACCGGAGGGTCGCGTCCTGCGGCCTCCTCCTCGGTCGTCGTCGGCCGCAACCAGGTGTTCGTGCCGCTCAAAGGCATGATCGACCTGGATGTGGAACGCGAGCGCCTGCAGAAGGAGATCGACGAGAAGACGCGCTATCACAAGAGCATCGAGGGCAAGCTGTCCAACGAGCAGTTCGTTTCCCGCGCTCCGGAAGCCGTTGTCCAGACCGAACGGGACAAGCTGGTCGAGGTCATGGCCGAGATCAAGCGACTGCAGGCCTCACTCGACGAGCTGGCCTGATCACAACCATCACGGCCGCCTCACGGGGAGGCCGACAGAGACACGCCATGTTGCGAATCATGCTGGTCCTCGGACTGCTGTTGCTGACCATCATCCCGGTCAGTACGCTTTCCGCGCAGGATCGTCCTGTTCGGGCAGATTCCACTGAAACGGAGATCGTGGAGTTGGAAATGAAGGACGGGTCCGTCTTTCGCGGCACCATCCTCTCCGAGACGGCAGACCTGATCGCGTTCCGGACCTTGTCGGGTGCCCTTATCGATGTCCGGCCGTCCGATGTCCTGCGGCGCCGGGTGGTCAGCGGCCGCATGACGGATTCCGGCTTTCTGCAGTTCGATCCGAACGCCACGCGGTTGCTGTTCGGCCCCACCGCCGAATCCCTGACCGCCGGCCGTGGCTACGTCGCCGTCCATGAACTCTTCCTGCTTTCCGGAGCGGTCGGCATCGGTTCGTCCTTCACCCTGTGGGGCGGGGTGTCCATCATTCCCGGGGCGTCCGAGCAACTCGTCTTCATTGCCCCCAAATTCACGTTGCTCGACCGTGGAAAGCATTCCGTGGCCGTTGGTTTTGCACTTGGATCCGTGACCGGCAACCCGGACTCGGGTGGCATCATGTATGCCGCCACCACGTTCGGCGGGGCGGAACAGGCCCTGACCGTCGGAACCGGTTTCCTTTTCGGTGGCGGGGAGGTCCTGGATTCGCCGATCGTCATGTTCGGCGGGCACAAGCAGCTCTCCTCCCGCGTCAAGTTGCTGACCGAGAACTACGCCATGCCCACGGAAGGCGGCGGCGTCGTGGTCAGCGGTGCCGTCCGTTTCATCGGGGGACGGCTCACCACCGATTTCGGAGGGATCACCCACTCCTCGGTGATCTCGGAAGGCGGATTTCCGATCCAGCCTTGGCTGTCTTTCTCGTTCCAATTCGGCCGCGATTGATCCGTCTACCTGGACACCATTGGGGAATCCTGTTCCCTCCGGTGCTTTGCATCCTGCTGCTGGCCGGTTGCTCGGACGATGGAATCCTGACCCAGCGGCAGATCCGCGTTTCCGATGTCACCCTGGAACAGCGTCCGGGAGGTGCCCGCATCCTGCGGGGGTGGGTCGAGAACCGCTCAAACAAAGAACTGTCCATCGTGCAGATCCAGTTCTCACTGTATGACGGGGACAACCGGCGGGTGGACAGCATGGGCATCGTGGTCCGTTCCATTCCCGCTGGGGGCCAGGTTTCGTTCCGGGAGGCCATCCAGAGCGACCATGATGTCCGGGGCGTGCGGCCGCGGGCGGTGCTGATTCCCTGAATCCATCACATGTCGGATTCCGGGAGGCTGACCGGTTTCTGACTGGTCGCACGATCTGCTCATCCACTACATCGAAGACACGCACCATTCGTACGTCCGCGGCGCTATTCCATCACTGCGCCAATTCACCAGCAAAGTGGCCCGGGTCCACGGTGAGGCCGTGCCCGAACTCGTCGAGATTACCGAGACCTTCGATGCCATGGCCGCTGAGATGGAAGCCCACATGGCATACGAGGAATACGTCCTGTTTGCCCGCCTGCCGGCAGCATCCTGACTGAAAAGAAGCGGGAGGAATGCAAATAACCGATTATTGCACGTACTGGTAGTATGCGGGAAACCCCAGAGACACAGGTCGTGACCCGAAACCACCATGCACGAACGTTCCGAATCTTTCCAGACCATCCCGCTGACCGCCACCGAGGCGATGGGCGAGCCAGCCCTTGTGCGCCACCGCGTTCAGCGGGAACGGATGGTGCCGGCCGAAGACCGGATGGAAGACACGTTCCGGATTCCGATCGTGGCCACCCTGGTGTTCGTGATCACGATGATTGCCATTTTCTATCTGGGACGCATCGTGGCCGGGTACTATGAGCCCGTCATCATGAACGGGCAAGTGGAATTCGTCGGCCGCCGCTCCTGATCGGACTTTCCGATCGGCGGGTTGCAGGTTGAATAGTGTCTCAATTCTGCTACCTTTCGGGATCGCCCCATCTAACCGCTCGATCCCATGCTGACCCGTCGCCGATTCCTCCGTCGCGCTTCTGCGCCTGTGGCCGCTTCCTTCGTGGCCCCGTTCTTCAATCCGCATTCGATTGCGGACTACCTGGAGCACGTGGCGTCTGATACCCGGGACCCCCTGGTGATTGCGCAGGATGAATCCTTCTGGAACGAGATCCAGCAGGCCTTCACTGTGGACCGCTCCCTGGTGAACCTCAACAACGGGGGCGTCAGCCCCGCTCCGGCCATTGTCCAGCAGGCCATGAAAGCCCACCTGGACTACATGAACCAGGCGCCGGTCTACACCATGTGGCAGATCCTCCAGCCGCAGGCCGAGGGTGTGCGCCAGCGGCTTGCCCGTGAGTTCGGATCGTCCGCCGAGGAAATCGCCATCACGCGCAATGCCAGTGAAGGCCTCCAGATCTGCCAGAACGGACTGGATTTCGAACCGGGCGACGAAGTGTTGACGACCACCCAGGATTACGGGCGGATGATCAACACTTTCAAGCAGCGTGAGCGTCGGGACGGCATCGTGCTCAAGCAATTCCCGCTGCCCATACCGGCTGAGGATCCCGACGAGATCGTGCGGCTTTTCGAGGCCAACATCACGCCGAAGACCAAGGCCATCCTGATGTGCCACATCGTCAACATCACGGGACAGATCCTGCCGGTGAAAGGTGTGGTGCAGATGGCGCGCAAACGCGGTATTCCCGTCATCGTGGACGGAGCCCATTCGTTTGCGCACTTCCAGTTCAAGCACGAGGATCTGGACTGCGACTACTTTGCCACCAGCCTCCACAAGTGGCTGCTTGCTCCCATCGGTACGGGCATGCTCTACGTCCGCAAGGACAAGATCAAGGACCTCTGGCCCATGCAGGCCAGTACCGAGGCCCAGGACGACAACATCCGCAAGTTCGAGGAAATCGGAACGCATCCGGAGGCCAACCAGATAGCCATTTCCGAAGCGCTGACCTTCCATCAGGGCATCGGTGCCGATCGTAAGGAGGCCCGCCTGCGCTACCTGCGCGACTACTGGGCCACCCGGCTGCTCCAGAACGACCGGATCTACCTGAACACGAGCCTCAAGCCGGAATTTTCCTGCTGCATCGGCAACGTGGGCATCCGCGGACTGGATACATCTGCCGTGGGCAAGTACATGTGGGACCAGCACCGCATCATCATCACGCCAATCAAGCACCCCGAATTCGAGGGAGCCCGCGTCACGGCCAACGTCTACACCACGATCGAGGAACTGGAACGGTTCTGTGATGCCATGGAGTACCTGGCCGAAAATGGCCTGCCTTCATCCTACATCACCGAAGGCTGATCAGAAGAGCGAAGGATCATGGCGGATCGGGTGGCCGTCATCGGCGGCGGACTGGTAGGACTCTCGACGGCGTGGGCCCTGGCCCGGCGATTCCCGGCCTTGCGCATCACGGTGCTCGAGAAAGAGGTCCGCGTGGCTGCCCATCAATCGGGCCGCAACAGCGGGGTCATCCATTCCGGCATCTATTACACGCCAGGATCCCTGAAAGCCGAGTTGTGCCGGGAAGGACGGCGGCGGCTTGTGGCCTTCTGTGATGAACACGGCGTGGCCTACGACGCGTGCGGCAAAGTGATCGTGGCCGTCGAGGACGAAGAAATCCCGGCTTTGGAGCGCATCCTGGGACGCGGTCGGCAGAACGGCATCCGCTGCGAACGCATCGGCACGCCGGCCCTGCGCGAGCTCGAACCTTCGGCGTTCGGGGTGGAGGCCATCCACGTGCCCGATGCCGGAATTGCTGACTACCCGGGCGTGGCGGACCGACTGCGGAGCCTTCTCGAGGCAGACGGCCACCGGATCCGGACCGGGTTCGAGGTCGAAACCATCTCGCGCCACGCCGATGGCGTCCAGCTGCAATCCCGCTTCCTGACCGTCTTTGCCGACTTCGTCATCAATTGCGGCGGTCTCCACTCGGACCGCATTGCACGCAAGGCAGGAGCGGATCCGGGCATGATGATCGTTCCGTTCCGTGGGGTGTACTACGAGCTCCGGCCGGAGGCCAGACGGCTGTGCCGCAACTTGATCTACCCGGTGCCGGATCCGGCATATCCCTTCTTGGGCGTCCACTTTACCCGCATGATCGATGGCCGCGTGGAGGTCGGGCCGAATGCGGTGCTGGCCACGGCCCGGGAGGGGTATGACCTGGCCACATGGAGCTTGAGGGATCTGGCCGAAGCGGCAGCGTATCCGGGATTCCGCCATCTGGCCCGCCATCACTGGCGCAAAGGGGTGGATGAGATCCATCGCACGCTTTCCCGGCGCGCCTATCTGCAAGAGGTCCAGCGTCTGGTGCCTTCAACCCGGCTCGAAGACCTCCTGCCCTGCCGTTCCGGCATCAGGGCCCAGGCACTGAGGCCGGACGGATCGATGGTGGACGACTTCGTGATGATCGAACAGGAAGATGCGCTGCACGTGTGCAACGCGCCCTCTCCGGCCGCCACCGCCTGCCTGGCCATCGGGGACCGGATCGTTGACCGGGTCGAAAAACGGTTCGCCTGAACCTGAACTCAGCCCAGGCCGGGGAAGAGAACCGGTGTAGACGCTTTGTACGCTTCGTATTCGGGATCCCCGCCCCAGCGTTCGTCCGAACGCTGCTCCAGCAAGGGGACGCCGCTCACGAAGCGCAGCAGCCAGAAAACGAAGACAGGGGTGATCAGGGCCATCCAGCTACCGCCAGCAAAAGAGGGAACCGCAGCCACGGTCAGTCCGGTCCAAAGCAGGATCTCCCCCACGTAGTTCGGGTGGCGGGACCAGGCCCAGAGCCCGCTTCGGATGAACCGTTTACCGTCGGGATGCTGTCGGCGGAACCGTCGCTTCTGCTCGTCGGCCACCACTTCGAGCGCAAACCCCAGCACCCACAGTGCGGCGCCGGCCCCCCACCACGCGGAGAAGGAAACCGGCTCGGCCCCATCGGCCTGTACCAGCAGGGGGAGGAGGCACAGGAAGGCCCACAAAGCCTGCATCGACCAGGCATTCAGGAACCGCACCGGATCGGTCTTGATGGTGTCGAACCGGCCGTCCTTGCCGTGGCGTCGGATGCGTGAAACCAGGAAAAAGGCCATACGAAGGCTCCACAGGGCGGCAAACCCCAGCAGGATCAGGAGCGGCGCCTCCGGCCGGAGCCACCAAACGAGGCCGGCGATGGTGGAAAGGAAAGAGACGCTTCCGACGGCATCGTAGAAATGCTCGGACCGCTTCAGGTACGCTGGAATCCAGGCCAGGACGTTGAGCGCCAGGATCCACCACCATGCGGTCCACGCAACGGCGCCGGCCATCCATGCCACCCCGGCTCCCACGGCCGCAATGGTCGGTGCGGTGGCCCAGGTGGAAGCGGATCGACGGGCGGGAGATGGAGCGTCAGTCACGGGCGGGGACACGGATGGCGGTGAGGGATGTCCCGGCCAAGGTACGACAGGAACCCGCCGCTACTGCACTGGCCTGGGCCATGTGTCCGCCTCCAGGAGGGTTTGTGCCGCGTTTCGATGGTCACTATATACCCTCTGAATCAAGCCTTGAGGCCATGAAAAACCCAGTCCGTCAGTTCCGACGGTTCACCCGTACCCTGCTCCGGCCTGCCAAGCAGATCCCGCGCATGCTCCGCCACAAGCCCGGGACGGCGCCCGGCACGCTGACGTATACGGGAGAGGAGCGGGAAGAACCGGTCACGCTGACCCTGATCGACTACAAAGAGGACCATTTTGACGAGGTTCATGGTGTCGGGTCAGACTGGCGGCAGCGCGTGCCTTCTTCCGAATTCATGTCCTGGCTCGACGTTTCGGGTGTGCACGATGTCCCCGTCATCCAGGAAATCGGAGAGCACCTCGGCGTGCATCCGCTGATCATGGAGGACATCATCCATCCGCATCAGCGACCCAAGTTCGAACCGTTCGAAGACCAGATCTATATCGTGGTGCGCATGCTGCACATCCGCGATGACGGCACGGTACAGGACGAACAGATCTCCATCGTGATGGGCAAGAACTGGATCGTTTCGTTCCAGCAGTATCCCGGAGATGTCTTCGATGCGATACGGGAGCGATTGCGGGGAGGGAAGGGGCTCATCAGGAAAAATGGACCGGATTACCTGGCCTATGCCCTGATCGACCTCATCGTGGACTACTATTTCGTGCTGCTCGAACGTATCGGCAGTGAGGTGCAGGACATCGAGTTGCAGGTGATGGACAACCCGACAAAGGAGACCATCCATACCATCCGGGCCACCAAGCAGACCATCATTTCGTACCGCAAGGACATCTGGCCCGTGCGCGAATTGCTCTCGGCCATGATCCGGGACGAGTCGGGCCTGATCAAGAAACGGACCACCACCTACCTGCGGGATGTCTACGACCACACCATCCAGGTCATCGACCTGATGGAGACCTACCGGGATCAGCTGTCGGGCCTGACCGACCTTTACCTGTCTTCCCTGAGTCAGCGCATGAACGAGGTCATGCAATTCCTGACCATAATCGGCAGCATTTTCATCCCGTTGACTTTCATCGCCGGGGTCTACGGGATGAACTTTGCCAACATGCCCGAGCTGGGGTGGAAGTTCGGCTATCCCGCTGTGTGGGCCGTCATGATTCTTAGCGGCCTTGGCCTTTTCCTCTATTTCCGCTACAAGAAATGGCTTTGATGCTCTTCGTCCAGAATGCAATGAATCGCGTTTTGCCGTCAGGTGGCTCGGGCCAGGCAGCAGATTCCCTGGCACAGGCAGTGCCCGACTCGGCGCAGGGGGCTCCGCTGGGGGACTTGTTCGAGACCCCGTCCCGTTTCGTCCAGTACTTGGGCACGATGGTGTCCCTGGAGCAGATGCTGGCCAACGGCCTCAAGATCATCTTCATCGTGGCATTTTCCTGGGCGGTCATCAAGCTCGTGGACCGCTCCCTTCGCGTGTGGAATCGGCGATTCGAGGATCTTCCAAACATCTCGCCACGACGACAGCGGGCCCTGACCATCAGTACGCTGATGTCCTCCGTGGTTCGCTACACGGTGGGAGGTATCGCACTCATCACGATCCTCGGCGTCCTGAACATTGATGTGGCGGCCCTCGTGGCCACCGCAGGGATTGCCGGCATCGCCATCGGTTTCGGTGCCCAGTCCCTCGTCAAGGACTTCATCGGCGGCATGCTGTTGCTCTTTGACGACACCATCCATGTGGGGGACCTGATCCGCGTGGGGACCGAGGAGGGCACGGTGGAGGAGATCGGTATCCGGACCATCAAGATCCGACGGTTCAATGGCGAATTGCTCATGATCCCGGCCGGGGACCTGCGCACATTCGGCAACCGGAGCATCGACTTCGTGCGGGCCATCGTCCCGGTCGGGCTGTCCTATGGCCAGGATGTGAATCGCATCATGGCTGTCATGCAGCAAGTGGCCGACGCATATGCCCAAGAGCATCGAGATATCCTGCTCGACGAAGAACCGATGGTACACGCCATCACCAACTTCTCCGAAAGCAGCGTGGATGCACGAATTGTGGTGAAATTGCGCCCCGGTGAGCAATTCGAGGCGGAGCGGGAGCTGCGCCGTCTCATCAAAGAGGCCTTCGACGAGCAAGGCGTCAATATTCCGTTCCCGCAACGGACCCTGCATGTGGTGGCCGATCAGGATGCGGGCGACCCGTTCGGCGCACGCAGAGGCGGACGAACCGCGCTTCCGGAGGCCGGGATTCAGGGCGAACCGGAAGAGGATGAGGACGCGGCGGTCGGCGGGGCCTGAGAATCCGCGAAGAGGGTGAGCACGGCAGAAGGAAATCCGTCCCGCGCGGTGATGTGGACCTGGATGCCGGTCACCGGATGCGGAAAGGCCAGGCCGGAGGCGGCAAGCAGCATGCGCTCTACCCCCAACTCATTGCGGAAGAACGCGTTGTGAGCCCGGTCGCCGAATTTCCAATCTCCGATGACAGGGTGGAAGATGTGCTTGAAATGCCGGCGGATCTGGTTCTTGCGTCCGGTTTTCGGGCGAACCTCCACCCGGGCGTAGCGGGCGGTGGAATAGCGGCCTACGGAATGTCGGATTTCTGTCGTGGCCAGCGTGATGTAGCTGGTCACGGCATCCTGGGCCGGCTTTTCCGGGCGAACCTTGCCATCCGTGGTCTTGTCGCGGATTTCCTTGAGTGGGTAGTCGATCCGGCCTTCCGGGTCGGTCCAGCCGCGCACGATGGCCGTGTACGTCTTTTCGACCGAGCGATCGGCAAACAGGTCCGACGCCAGGCGGGCTGTTTCAGGGTCCCGCGCAAACAGGAGGATGCCCGAGGTGGGTTTGTCGAGGCGATGGATGGGCCAGACGCGGAAGCCCAGCTGGTCACGGGTCTGCTGCAGGGCGTATTCCGTGGCCCGCGCGTCGATCTTCGATCGATGCACGAGCAACCCTGGCGGCTTGTCGATGGCCACCAGGTGCTCGTCCTCGAACAGGATGGTCAGCGGTGCGTGAATCGCTCCGCCGGACCGGCTCCCCGGCTCAGAGATCGACTTCACGCTTCTTGAGCAGGAAGAGGCCGTAGTGGCCGGCGGTGACGGCAATCATGCCGCTGCGGTAATAGGGGTAGTTGCTCCACGAGACACCACGGCCGCCGACCGGCGAGGTGTCGAAGTACGCGGTTTCGAAGGGGTTTTCCGGATCCGTGATGTCCAGGATGCGCAGGCCGGCGGCCGTGTTGGACTGGTACATCAGATTTCCCTTCACGTAGAGGTTGTGATCCGTCTCGGTGGTTTTGGCCACGTGTTCGCCTGCCAGGATCGGGTCGTCCAGATCGGCCAGGTCCCAGATCAGCGTCCGGGTGCCGTCCACGGTGCCGTTGGCCTCATCGATCTCGTCGTTCAGGTAGAAGTAACGTTGATCCTCGGTGAACCATCCCTGGTGGGCGTAGGCCACGGCCGGGTAGGTAGCAATCGAGATGGAGATCGGGTTTTCCTTGTCCGTCACGTCGGCTATGGAAATGGCTGTTTCATTCGATCCGATGCAGATTTCCCGACCGGTGTAGTCCAGATCCGGGCCGTGATAGACCACGCATTGGGCGTCGTGGGAGTACCCGGTGCCGCGGCGCCCGGTCTGTCCGTCGGAGAAACAGCCCGCAAACGTGGGGTTCTTGGGGTCGCGCAGATCGATCATGTGGAGGCCGCCACCGCAGGTGGTGCCACCTGCGCTGCTGCCCACCGAGTACCCGAATCCGGTCTCTTCGTTGATCACGATGTTGTGGGCGCTGAAGATGTTCTCGTACAGTCCGTCGGCCTCGAACTCGACCGGCGCGTCCGGCACGTCACGCAGGCGGGTGAGGTCGAAGATCTGCATGCCGTGTTTGCCCGCGCCATCGGAGACGATGTACGCATGGTTCTTGTAGACCTTCATGTCCCGCCAAACGGCCATGTTGGCCGTTTCCGTCATCCGCAGGATGCCCAGGACGCGCGGCTGGAAGGGATCGGTGACGTCCACGAACGAGGTGGCGTTGGTGAGGCCGACAATGGCGTATTCGCGCCCGGTGTCCGGGTCTTCCCATCCCCAGAGGTCGTTGGTCCGGATGCCGCGGTCGGCGCCGAGGTCATCCATTGAGACGAAGGACATGATATCCACGCCGTCACAGGGGAAGTCTCCGGCTTTCCCATCCTCGCATGGGCGCAGTTCGCCACCCATCGAGGCATAGCCGAAGGTCTCGTTGATGAAGGGCCCGGCCCATTCGGGCGAGGAGGGATCGGCAATGAATACCACGCCGGCCCGGTTGTCGTGTCCGGGGGCGCCCACGAGCAGGGCATCATCTAGCGCAACTACAGCCCCGCCGAACTGGCTGCCGCGATGCAACGCGGCCGGGACCGGGACGAGACCGGTGCGCGTGGCCGCCATTGGATCATCCTCTCCGCCCAAGGCGAAAGCGAACACGGCGCCCGAGCCAGCACCCCCGCCCGCGCCGGGCGCTCCGACCAACAGCTGGCCGGCGCTCTCGGCAATGGACGTTCCGAATTGCATGCCCCGATCGGAGGCAAAGGGAGAGAGACGGCCGTCCGGCGCCCATGCTCCGTCCCGGAGGCGATACAGGGCCACGATGCCCGCGCCACGTCCGAATCCCGGAGCTGCAACGGCGGCCAGATCATCCTTCATCCAGAGGGTCGACCCGAAACCCGAGCCCTCGATGGGGAACGTCACATTGAGGCGCTGTCCGAGGGACCACATGCCCGATGCCTCATCCAGGTAAAACGCGTATACCGCGCCGGAACCTTCATTCGTGGTCGGAGCGCCGACGAGGACGTGCGTGCCCCCTGCGCTGATGACGGATCCGAACCCGTCATCAGCGCCGCCATCGGGCGCGGCAAGCTCGGACTCCAGTACCCATGCTCCGCTTGTATCCGGATGCCATACCTGGACGCGGGCCGGCGAAAGCGGCGAACTGGTCGTGACGAACACCCGATTCCCGGCCACGGCTACATGCGTGCCGAATCCTTCCTGGTCCCCCTGCAAGCTGTTGACGTACATCAGGTTGCCGTCTTCCTGCATGGTGTGGATGTCCACGCGCTGCCGCGAGGTGGCAATGGCCACGAGCTGCCCATCGGTTGCCATGGTGCGCCCGAAACCGTCGCCGTTCTCGGCCCGGGTTCCGGCATCGAACCGCGATACCTGGGACCATGTACCGTTTGTGGTTCGCCCGTAGACATGGACGGCGCCGGGCTGGGTGGGCTGGGTGGCGTCCGAGACCAGGAAGCGGTCAGAAGCGGCCACGGCCGTCGATCCGAATTGCTGGGCGTGGAGCGGAGTGGAGAGGAAGGCCAGCAGGATCAGGAACAGGACAGAGCGCATGTCGAGGCAGGATGATGGTGGGAAGGGATGGGAGCATAACCATCCGGGGCACCCGGGGCAACCCTGTTGGCCCATTATCGTGGTGATTCCATGAAGCCGATTTCATGGTGTCGACGGATCCGGTGTAAGGGTTTCCCGTACACACGCTCCGAATATCGAGCTTGAAATCCGACCTCGAAGGCCCCTTTTCACCCTCCCTATTCCCTCATCGTCATGGCGTCTCCGCAACTACTGCCTTCCAACCGTCCCGTTGACGGGCTTCTCAAGCCGATCAACGCGTTCATCCGGATGGAGGCCTCCTCGGGCATCCTGCTCCTGATCATGGCCGTTGCGGCCCTGGTCCTGGCCAATTCGCCCCTGTCCAAGGCCTATTTCGACACCCTGATGATCCCGGTAACGGCCGGATTCGGGGATTTCCTGATCCAGAAACCGTTGTTGCTCTGGATCAATGACGGTCTCATGGCCATCTTCTTCTTCCTCGTGGGGCTGGAGATCAAACGGGAGGTCCTGGTGGGCGAGCTGTCCTCGCCCAAACAGGCCATGCTGCCCATCCTGGCGGCTGTCGGTGGGATGGCCGTGCCCGCGGGGCTTTATGTACTCGTTACGGGCGGCACGCCGTTCGTGACCGGCTGGGGAATCCCGATGGCCACGGACATCGCCTTTGCCCTCGGCATCCTGGCGCTCCTTGGATCCCGTGCGCCGGTGGCGCTCAAGATCTTCCTGACGGCGTTGGCCATCATCGATGACCTTGGAGCGGTGCTTGTCATCGCCATCTTCTACACGTCCCAGATCAAGATGAGCGCCCTGCTCATCGGGTTTGGCTTCTTCGCCCTGCTCGCCCTTGGCAACCGCCTGGGCATCCAGAAAACGTCCTTCTACGTCATCCTCGGCATCGGGCTGTGGTTGGCGTTCCTGAAGTCGGGCGTCCATGCCACGATTGCCGGCGTGCTGTTGGCCCTCACCGTGCCGGCGCGTCGTCGCATCGACGAGGTGTCCTTCCGGGACCGGGCGCGCGGGTTCCTGGACTCGATGGTGGTCGGCGAGAAAGACGACAGGAAGAACCAGGAAGCCGTACAGGCACTGGAGATCCTTTCCAAAGGCGCCGAAACGCCGCTGGCCCGAATGGAGCATGCGCTCCACGGCTGGGTGGCATTCTTCATCATGCCTGTCTTCGCCCTGGCAAATGCCGGCGTTGACCTGCGCAGCGTGTCCATCCTGGACGCCCTCATGCATCCCGTGGCGCTCGGTATCATTGCCGGTCTCTTCGTGGGCAAGCAGGTGGGCGTGGCCATCTTCTCATGGCTGGCCATCAAGCTCAACGTGGCCGAGATGCCCAAGGGCGTCACATGGAAGCAGCTCTACGGTGTGGCCATCCTGACCGGCGTCGGGTTCACGATGTCCTTGTTCATTGCTGGCCTCTCGTTTGGAGATCCCGAGGTCCTGGATCGCGCCAAGACGGGCATCCTGTTCGCCTCGCTGCTGGCTGGCGTTTGCGGATACGTGCTGCTCAAAATGGCCGCACCCGCTGAGGACAAGGCCTGATCCTTACGGGCGAACCCATTGGTGTCGCGTGGGCGGCG
>JAQCDI010000302.1 GCA_027620595.1 Bacteroidota bacterium
GCTCCGCGAGCCGGCCGGCCACGGTATTGGCCAGCGCCTTGGCCAGGCCAAAGGTCACGATGAAGGACAGCACGGCCGCGTACGACTCCACTCCCCAGCGACTCTGGCTCAGTACCGGCAGCACGACGCGCTCGAGGCCCACCATGGCGCCCACGAACGCATTGATCAGGACCAGGGCGGCAAAAACCCTGGCGTTGGGGCGAAGCCCGAGTTCGGGTGTGTACGGCATCAAGATGAAGTTCGGGCTGTCACTCTGGCAGGTACAGCGGCTTGGTATGCTTTTGGCAGGGGCAGGAATAGATACACATCGGATTTCCGGATGACAAAACGACGGGAAATCCGAGCCTCATCCTGTTCGATACAGCCATGAATCTCCAGAAATTTACGATCAAGGCACAGGAAGCCGTGAAAGCCGCCTCGGAAATGGCCGCTTCCCGAAATCATCAGGGGGTCGAACCACCCCACCTGATGCAGGCCTTCCTGGCCGATACGAATGGTATCGTGGTCACGATGCTCTCCCGCCTGGGAGCCAGCACAGACCTGTTGCGGGCCCGCACCGAGCAGGCATTGGACAAACTGCCCGTGGTAACGGGTGCCTCTGTGAGCGGCCAGTACGTGGGCGCCGATGCCAAGAAGGTCTTTGACCGCGCCCTGGCCGAATCCGAGCAGCTCGGCGACGACTACGTGGCCATCGAGCATCTGCTCATCGCGATGGCGGCCTCCAAGGAATCGATCGGTGAGGCCCTCCGGGGACAGGGCGTCACGAAGGAGTCCATCCTGGGCATCCTCAAGGATGTGCGCGGCAGCCAGAGCGTAACGGACCAGCACGCGGAAAGCCGCTACCAGGCTCTCGACCGCTACACACGCAACCTCAACGACCTGGCGGGAAAAGGCAAGATCGATCCGGTCATCGGGCGGGACGACGAGATCCGTCGTGTCCTGCAGATCCTGTCCCGCCGTACGAAGAACAACCCGATCCTGATCGGTGAGCCCGGCGTGGGCAAGACGGCCATTGCCGAAGGGCTCGCCATCCGCATCGTGTCGGGGGACGTGCCCGACGGACTGAAGGACAAACGCATCCTGGCGCTCGACATGGGTTCGCTCATCGCAGGCGCCAAATACCGGGGTGAGTTCGAGGACCGACTCAAGGCCGTCGTCAAGGAAGTGACCGACGCCGAAGGGCAGATCGTGCTCTTCATCGACGAGATCCACACACTCGTTGGGGCCGGTGCCGCCGAAGGTGCCATGGACGCGGCCAACATCCTCAAGCCGGCTCTGGCGCGTGGTGAACTTCGCGCCATCGGGGCCACGACGCTGGACGAGTACCGCAAATACCTCGAGAAGGACAAAGCACTGGAACGCCGCTTCCAGATGGTGCTCGTGAGCGAGCCCTCGGTCGAAGACACCATCTCCATCCTGCGCGGCATCAAGGAGCGCTATGAGGTGCATCATGGCGTACGCATCACGGATGGCGCCCTGGTTTCGGCAGCCGAGCTGAGCCACCGCTACATCACCGACCGCTTCCTGCCGGACAAGGCCATTGACCTGATTGACGAATCGGCGGCCCGGTTGCGCATCGAGATTGATTCGATGCCCGAGGAGCTCGACCAGCTCGAGCGGCAGATCCGACAGCTCGAAATCGAGCGGGAAGCCGTCAAACGTGAGAAGGACGACTCGAAGCTGGCCCAGATCAAGGAACAGTTTGCCAACCTGGACGAGAAGCGGACCGAATTGAAGGCCCGCTGGAGCCAGGAAAAGGAAATGATCCAGACCATCCAGCAGGCCAAGGAGGACATTGAAAACCTGCGCAACGAGGCCGAGCAACTCGAGCGCAAGGGCGAGTACGGCGGAGTGGCCGAACTGCGCTACGGTCGGATCCCCAAGCTTGAGGAAACCGTGCTCGAGACCAAGAAGAAGCTCGACGAGGTCCAGAAGGGGGGCGCGCTGCTCAAGGAGGAGATCGACTCGGAGGACATTGCCGCCATCGTGTCCCGCTGGACGGGTATTCCGGTTTCGCGCATGCTCGAAAGCGAACGCGCCAAGCTTCTGCGTCTCGAGGAGTCCCTCGAGAATCGCGTAGTAGGGCAACCTGAAGCCCTTTCGGCCGTGGCCAATGCCGTGCGTCGCGGACGCGCCGGCCTGCAGGAGGAAACCCGGCCCATCGGCTCCTTCATTTTCCTGGGTTCGACCGGTGTGGGCAAGACCGAGCTGGCCAAAGCGCTGGCCGAATTCCTGTTCAATGACGAGAACGCCATGGTGCGCATCGACATGAGCGAGTACCAGGAGCGGCACACCGTGTCGAGACTGGTCGGCGCGCCTCCCGGTTACGTGGGGTACGAGGAAGGGGGACAGCTCAGCGAACAGGTGCGGCGCAAGCCCTATTCGGTCGTGCTGCTGGACGAGATCGAGAAGGCCCACCCCGAGGTGTTCAACATCCTCCTTCAGGTCCTTGACGACGGACGCCTGACCGACAACCAGGGCCGCGTGGTGGACTTCAAGAATACCATCATCATCATGACCTCGAACCTCGGTTCTGAGCTCATCCAGACCCGGCTGGACGCGGCCTCTGACAAGGGCCTCTCCGGCGAGGAGGAGTCCAAGCTCAACGAGGACCTGCTCTCCCTGCTCAAGCAGCGGCTGCGCCCCGAATTCCTGAACCGCATCGATGAGATCGTCACGTTCCATCCGCTGGGCCGGAAGGAAATCCGCCGCATCGTGGACATCCAGTTCGAACGCGTCCGCAAACTCGCGCTGCGCTCCAACACGATCCACGTGGACCTGACAGAGACCGCCCGGGACCGTCTGGCCGCAATCGGGTTCGACCCCGTCTTCGGCGCCCGACCCCTGAAACGCGTCATCCAACGGGAAATCACGAACAAACTGGCCGAAGAAGTCCTCTCGGGCTGGATCGAACCGGGCGATATCATCCGGATCGATGCCGATGCCGATTCAAACGGGTTCACGTTTGAAACCCTGGCAGGGGAAGCGCACGAAACGGACGTGGATCCGATCCCGTCTGCCGAGGCCGAGGCCTAGGTGATCTGCGCCTTGGCCTCGGTTTGGGCCTGGCAGTGATTACCGTAACTGCGCCTTGGCCTCGGTTTGGGCCTGGCAGTGATTACCGTATCTG
>JAQCDI010000303.1 GCA_027620595.1 Bacteroidota bacterium
GAGCGCGCCATGACCGACGCCAAAGGCCTTCCGAAACGCCCCTGGTTCCGCCACCAGATCTATGCGCCCGGCTTCTACACCGGCTACGGGGTCAAGACCCTGCCCGGCGTGAGGGAAGCCATTGAGCAAGAGGAGTGGGAGGAATTCGAGCGCCAGCACGAACGACTGGCCGAGCGCTTCCGACTGATAGCCGACGCCCTGAACCATGTAGCCGAGGTGGCCCGATGACCCGTTTTTCCATTTTCGCCCTCCTGCTTGCCATCGGCTTCTCGGCCTGCGCCCCGGCCGAGCCCGAACAGCCCAACATCCTGTTCATTTTCACGGATGACCACGCTCAGGCGGCCATCAGCGCCTACGGCTCGACCTATCACGAGACGCCGAACATCGACCGGTTGGCGCGCGAGGGCGCGCTCTTCCAGAATTGCATGGTGACGAACTCCATCTGCGCGCCCTCGCGCGCCACCATCCTCACCGGCACCTACAACCACATCAACGGCCAGATGACCAACGGCCCCGTGTTCGACGGCAGCCAGGTCACGATGCCCAAGCTGCTCCAGGCCGCCGGCTACACGACGGCCATGATCGGCAAGTGGCATCTTCGGTCCGCTCCCACCGGGTTCGACCACTACCAGATCCTGATCGACCAGGGCCCCTACTACAACCCGCCCATCCGCACGGCCACTGACACCACCGTCATCACCGGCTACACGACCGACATCCTGACCGACCTGGCCCTCACCTGGCTTGACGAAGGCCGCGACCCGGCGAAGCCCTTCATGCTCTTCTTCCAGCACAAGGCGCCCCACCGCAACTGGCAGCCCGGCCCGGACCACCTCACGATGTTCGACGACACGACCTTCGCGCTGCCGCCGACCTTCTACGACGACTACGCCACCCGCTCGGACGCCGCCGCCCAGGCCAACATGCGCGTCGACGAGAACCTGAACGCCAACGACCTCAAGATTACGCCGCAGGGCCGGCTCAATGATGAGCAGCGGGCACTTTGGGATGCTGCTTACGGCCCCAAGAACGAGGCCCTGCGCGCCACGGGCCTGAAAGGCGACGACCTCGACGAGTGGAAATTCAACCGCTACCTGAAGGACTATCTCCGTGCGGTGCAATCGGTTGACGACAATATTGGCCGCGTCCTGGACTACCTCGACGAGACCGGCCTGGCGGAGAACACCATCGTCGTCTACGCCTCCGACCAAGGCTGGTATCTGGGCGAACACGGCTGGTACGACAAGCGCTGGATGTACGAACCCTCCCTGAAGACGCCATTCATCGTGAAGTGGCCCGGCGGCGTGACGCCCGGTCAGGTCAACGAGACCCTGGTTTCGAACGTGGATTTTGCGCCCACCTTCCTCGAGATCGCCGGCGCCGAGGTCCCCGCGCACATGCAGGGCAAGTCGTTGGTGCCCGTGCTCAAAGGCGGCACCGACCCCTCGTTCCGGGATGCCTTCTACTACCACTACTACGAATACCCCGCCTCGCACTGCGTCCAGCCCCATTACGGCGTGCGCACTGACCGCTACAAGCTCATCTACTTCTACGGCTTGGATCAGTGGGAGCTCTTCGACCTTCAGGCCGACCCCGATGAACTGAACAACGTCCACGGCCAAGCCGACTTTGCGGAGATCCAGGCCGGCCTTGAAGTGCGCCTGGCCGAGCTCCGAGAGGAACTCCAGGTTCCGGACGATCCGCGCCCCTGGCCGCCCGCGCCCTGCAACAGCGACGCCGAAGGCTGGGACGGATTCGACGAAGCCGGCTGATCCATCGCCAGTGCCCACCCACATCCTCGGCATATCGGCCTATTACCACGACTCCGCGGCATGTCTCGTGCGGGACGGCGAGATCGTGGCCGCGGCGCAGGAAGAGCGGTTCACCCGAATCAAGCATGACCACCGCTTCCCCCACCGGGCGGTCGAATATTGCCTGCGCGAGGGTGGCATCTCGTCGGCCGACCTGGACCTGGTGGCCTTCTACGACAAGCCCTGGCTCAAATTCGAGCGACTGCTCGAAACCTATGTAGCCTTCGCACCCGCCGGCCTCCCCTCTTTCCTGAAAGCCATGCCCCTGTGGCTGAAGGAGAAGCTCTGGATGGAGGATGCCATCAAGAAGGACACCGGGTATGCCGGCAAGGTGCTTTTTCCCGAGCATCATCAGTCCCACGCAGCGTCGGCCTTCTTCCCGTCACCCTTCGAGTCCGCCGCCGTCCTGACCCTCGACGGCGTCGGCGAATGGGCCACCTCCTCGTGGGGTGTGGGCCGCGCTGGGCGGATCGAACCGCGCGGCGAGATCCGCTTCCCCCATTCCATCGGCCTCCTGTACTCCGCCTTCACGTATTACACCGGTTTCAAGGTCAATTCCGGCGAATACAAGGTCATGGGGCTGGCGCCCTATGGCGAACCACGCTACAAGGACCTGATCCTGAATGAGTTGATGGACCTGCGCGAGGACGGTTCCTTCCGCATGGACATGCGATATTTCAATTACTGCCAGGGCCTGACGATGACGTCGCGGCGCTTCCATGCGTTGTTCGGCGGGCCCCCGCGTTCGCCCGAATCCCCTTTGACACAACGGGATATGGACCTGGCCCGCTCCGTCCAGGACGTGGTCGAAGAAGTCGTCCTGCGCATGGCCCGGCACATCCGCCGCGAATCCGGCGAACGCTATCTCTGCCTGGCCGGCGGGGTGGCCTTGAACTGCGTGGCCAACGGTAAACTGCTCCGCGAGGGCATTTTCGACGACATCTGGATCCAGCCCGCCGCCGGGGACGCCGGCGGTGCCCTCGGCGCCGCGCTGTTTGCCTGGCATCAGCCCCTCGGGCATCCCCGTTCGGTTCATGAAGCGGGCGAACCCCACCCCCCTTCCGAAGTGATATATCAAAAGAGGCATATGGAGGGCGATCCATATATCACTGATGATATATCATCCGGCACCCCCCCCGACCTCGGCGACTTCACAAAAGGCCAGGACCGGCAAAAAGGCTCCTACCTGGGCCCGGAATGGTCGAAACAGGAGATCGAATCCTTTGCCAACCGGCAGAAAGCCGTGTTCACCCGCATGGAGGACGACGCGCTGCTCGACCTGACCGTCGATCTGCTGGCCA
>JAQCDI010000304.1 GCA_027620595.1 Bacteroidota bacterium
GGAATCCACGGTGGAGAATACCCTTGTGTGGAAGCAGCCATTCGCCTGGGACGCACCATCGATCCCGCGATGCTGGCTGGCCAGCTGATCATTGTGCCTTCGGCCAACCCGGTGGCTTTCAAGGCCCGCTCGATCTATATCACGCCTCCCGATGGGCTGAACCTGAATCGTCAGTTTCCGGGCAATCCTGACGGATCGTTCACACAGGCGTGGGCCGACTGGCTGTTCCGTCATGTCATAACGGCCGGAGACATGTACATCGACATGCATGGCGGGGACATGATCGAGGCCCTTGTGCCGTTCGTGGCCATCACGCTGACGGGCAACCAGGCCGTGGATCGCACGGCGGAGCGTATGGCCCGCGTGTACGGCATCCGGGCCTTCCTGGCCAAGCAGGGCGTCGGCCCGATCGGGGGCACGACCACAGGCAGTGCGGCCGAGGCCGGCATTCCGGCGTTGTTGACCGAGGCCGGGGGGCAGGGCGTCTGGTATGAAGACGAAGTGGCCATACTGTATGACGGGGTTCGTCGCGTGATGGCTGATTTCGACATGTACGCGGGTATTTCCGATCCGGGCGAAGCGGCGCAGCGCCTGGGCGGTTGGGACTGGCTCCGGGCCGATATGGACGGGCTGTTTTATCCCACGGTCGGGATCGGGGACCAGGCGGAGAAAGGGCAACTTGTTGGTACGATCAAGGACATTTTCGGCGAGACACTCCGCGAGTATCACGCTCCCGTGAGTGGAGAAGTACTGTTCCTGGTCACATCGCTGGCCATGAATGCGGGCGATCCGCTGATGTCGATCGCCTGGGACTGATCGGCAACGGACGCGGCGGGGCGCCGAATCCACGGTTCGCCCGAATCAGGTAGGATTCTCCCCGACAGCGGGGTAGGTGGCCCTCCTGCACGGACGGGCAGGGAATGCTGTGGGTCGGTGAAGGGGGAATTGCGTCCATTACGGGCCGGATGATTTCCCCAAACCAACCCTTTTCCTGCCATGATCGGCAAACGATTCGGGGCCCTGGCCCTGCTCCTTTCTCTCGTCACGCTGCCCGTCCAGGGCCAGGCCGGCGAATACGACAACGGCAAGATGTGGACCTTCGACTATCCGCCGGTCGAGCACATCCAGGCCACCTACGATTTCAGTCCGGACGCCGCGTGGTTCGAGAAGGCCCGCCTCGGCGCCCTTCGACTGCCCAACTGTACGGCCAGCTTCGTTTCGCCCTACGGCCTGGTAATGACCAACCACCACTGTGGACGCGGCTCGGTCGCCTAGGTCGCACAAGATGGTGAAGACCTGCTCGATGAAGGCTTCATGGCCGTCGACCTGGCCGACGAACGGGCTGTTCCCGGCCTGTACGTGGACCAGCTGGTAGCCATCGAGGACGTGACGGACGAGATCTATTCCGCCATCGAAGGCCTCGAAACGGATGCTGAGAAGGCATCGGCCCGTCAGGAGGCCATCGCTGCCGCCCAAGCCCGCATCAGCGGTGCGGCCGGCGACGGCTTCGTGGTCCAGATCATCAACATGTACAGTGGTGGCCGCTACTCGGCCTACACGTTCAAGCGCTACGATGACCTGCGATTGGTCATGGCCCCCGAACTGCAGCTGGGCTACTTCGGCGGTGATACGGACAACTTCACCTACCCGCGCTACGCTCTCGACATGACGTTCTTCCGCGTCTATGAGGACGACAAGCCGTACGAGCCGGAATACTGGTTCGAGTGGAGTCCGACGGGTCTGCAGGAAGGCGATCCGGTATTCGTGATCGGCAACCCCGGCTCGACGCTGCGCCTGGAAACCGTGGCCCAGCTTGAATTCCGTCGCGACGTACAGGAGAAATTCCTGCTCGAACTGCTCAACTCGCGCATCGACGCGCTGGAAGAGTACTATGCCGAGAACCCGTCTCCCGGCCTGCTGAACCAGATCTTCAGCCTGAAAAATGCCCAGAAGCTCTACGGCGGACGGGTAAAGGGTCTGAACGATCCGCTGATCATGGCCAAGCGCATGGACACGGAGCAGACATTCCTGCGGGACCTTGAGGACAAGTTCGGCGCCCAATTGACATCAGACGTGGCCGAGCCGTACTCGAGTATCATCGAAGACCTGGCCGCCATCCAGGAGCAGAAGCGGGAATTTGCGCCGGCATACGGCGCGTTCCTCTCGACGACGGCGCAGTCGAGCCTTTCCTCGCCCATCATGGTCCGGGCCATCCATGCCTGGCGCGCCGTCACGTTGCGCGAAGCCGGAGGGGATCCCTCCCGAGAAATCCGTGCCTTGCAGGGCGTTCCGGCAAAGGATGACGGAATCGATCGCCGATTCTACGCAGCTCGTTTGCGTGATTTCGTGACCTACCTGGGTGCCCGTGGCCTGCTTGCGGAGATGAGCGTGGATGAGGTAGTGGACAAGGTGTGGTCGGCCAGTGCGTTGCGGGACAGGGACACACTGAATTTCGAGACGTTGACCCTGGACGACCCGGCCCTTGCCGTGCTCACACCCTACATGGACGACATGCAGGCATTCCAGAGCGCGTTCGCCGGTCTGACGGGCCAGGAAGCGGAGCTCAATGCCCAGCACGGCCGCGCCCGATTCGAGGTCTATGGCACATCCCGCCCGCCGGATGCGACGTTCTCGCTGCGCATCGCCGATGGCGTGGTGTCATCCTACAAATACAACGGATCGACCGCTCCGGCCTTCACGACGTACTACGGCCTCTACAGCCGGCACTACAGCCATGAACGCGCGGCCGAAGGCACGGGCGAGTGGCGTTTGCCGCAGCGATGACTGGACGCACCGGCCACGTTCGACCGCGCTACGCCCATGAACTTCGTCTCGACGAACGACATCATCGGCGGCAACTCGGGTTCGCCCGTGGTCAACAAGGACCTGCAAGTGGTCGGGCTCGTGTTTGACGGCAACATCGAAAGCCTGCCTTCCGCCTTCATCTACCAGACGGAAGTGGCCCGCACGGTGTCCGTGGACGCCCGCGGCATGCTCGAAGCCCTGGATGACATCTACGACATGGACCGCATTGTCGTTGAGTTGACGAATCATGTCCTCGTGGCTACCGAAGCGGAGGCGGACGCGCGCTGATTGCTTGATAT
>JAQCDI010000305.1 GCA_027620595.1 Bacteroidota bacterium
CGTGAAGGCGGACGTCATGAGGGCATCCGCACCGGACACCACGTGCCCGGTGCGCTCCCGGATCGCAGCGGTCAGGATGGGCAGCACGTCGGCTTCGTTTGCGGGTTGCTCGATCCGCGCCACCCACCGACGGATGCCACCCGGCAACGGAAAGGATTCGACAACGCCCTGCCCGTTCAGGAAAATGGCGGCATCGTTCCCGAAATCCGTTGAATCCGGGAAATCTCCCATCACGAAATGGTCGGCATAGGCACGGCCGCTCCAGCCGATGCCCAGCTGAGCCCGGACCCCGCTTCGATGGCCATCGCAACCGATCAGCCAGCGCGCCGTGACCGATCGCGCGCCGTCGGGGGTTTCGAGGTTCGCCCGAATCCCCTCGGGATCCCGTTCGAAGGCGGCCAACGTTGCGGGCCGGACCACTGGTTCGCCCATGGAACCGAAGTGCGCTTCCAGGAGCGACTCGGTGTGGTGCTGGGGGACGGCCAACACGAACGGGAAGGGGCCGGGCAAGGAATTGAAGGAGAGTGTGCCCAGGGGCTTGCCACCCGAGAATGCAAGGCCACGGCGTACCGGAATGCCTCTGTCCACGAGCGGTGCCGCCAGTCCGAGGGTTTGCAGCCGTTCGAGCGCGGGCGGGTGGACCCCGATGGATCGGGAATGGGGCATCCGCTGCTCCCGGCGTTCGAGGATCGTACACGACAGACCAGCGGCGCGCAATTTGCATCCGAGGTACAGCCCAACGGGTCCGGCACCGACAATCAGGATATCCTCAGTCATGGCCTTCATGGATCAGCAGCATCCGGAAGGGTTCGGCCGTTTCGATCCGCCAGCCGGCCCCGAGGCGAGGAGCCAGTTCCGAAGGATGCCAGGCGCGGCGGATGGAGCGCAGACCATCGACGAGGATGAAGGAGTCGAAGTGAGCCGGTAATGCGACGGGCCAGAAGGCCAGCCATGCCAGGTCATCCCGTCGTATGTCGTTGTGCAGTACGAGATTCCGGGACAGGACCGCCGAATCGGACAGGAATCTGAGCAAGGTGTCGTCATCCAGGTGGTGGAGTACGTGGTTCGAGATAACGAGATCGAACCGGTCGCCCTCGGCCACCAGGTCGGAGGAAAGGCATGCCCGGAACGTCAGATCAGGATCGGGGAGGCGCTGGGCGTGTGCCAGCGCGCGCAGATCGGGGTCGGCACCCAGTACGGAGGGTGCAAAGCCGTCCCGTCGGGCTTTGGCCAGCAGCAGCCGCGCCACGTCGCCTCCCCCGCAACCGAGATCCAGGATGCGCGCTTGTGGCGCCTGCCTCAAAAGGGGTCGGACATGCCTGCGGTAGACGGCATTCCACCGGGTCAGCCAGGGGTTGAGGCGGGCAAACCAGGCGTAGGTCCGGTCCAGCCGGACCGGGTCGCACGACGGGTCGTCCATTTCCTCGACCAGGTCCGTGCGGCGGGAGGCCAGGATCCAGCGCGGCATCAGAAACGCTCCAGCAGGGCGCTTTCCACGGTCAGTCCGGGGCCAAAGGCCATGGCCATGACGCGCTCTCCCGGCGCGGCGTCGGCGAGAACCTTCTGAAGGACAAAGAGGATGGTGGCGCTGCTCATGTTGCCGTAGTCTCGGAGGATGGCGCGGGGTGCGCCCAGTTTCTGCTCCCCAAGATCCAACCCGTCCCGGACCTTGTCCAGGATGGCCCGTCCGCCGGGATGTACGGCCCAGTGATCCACGTCCTCCCGACTCCAGCCCGATCGGGCCAGGACGGGGTCCACGACACCCGCCATGGAAGCCTCCAGGATGCGGGGCACGTAGGTGGACAGAACCATCTTGAAGCCTCTGTCGCCGATGGTCCAGGCCATGTCGGTCTCGCTGTCGGGGGCCACGGCCGTGTCCATGGCCATGAGCCGAAGCCCCGAGGCGCCTGCGGGCACCGCAGCCGATACGATGCAAGCGGCCGCGCCGTCTGCAAAGACGGAGAAGGCCAGGATGTCGTCCACCTCGTCGGACGGCTCCAGGTGCAGGGAGCAGAGTTCGAGACAGACCACCAGCACCATGGCCGACGGGTCTGCCTCACAGAAGGCACGGGCCATGGCCAAGGCCGGGAAGGCCGCGTAGCACCCCATGAACCCCACATGCACCCGTCGCACGGAGGTGGACAGACCGAGATCCCGAATGAGGTGGAAGTCTGGTCCGGGGGCGTAGAACCCCGTGCAGGAGACGGTGATGACGTGGGTCAAGTCCCTGGCCCGAACCCCCGGGGCCGCATCGAGCGCATTCCGGCCGGCTTCCGCGAAGAGGGGGCGCGCCTCCTCCTGATAGCGATCGTTGCGTGTTCCGGTGGAAGGCGAGCGGAAGCGCCCTTCGGCGTCGATGAACACGCCACCTCCCGGATTGCGGAGATCGTGGATCACGCTGTGCCGTTTTTCGATGCCGGAGTGGGCGTATATCCGGTGAACCAGCTTGGCCGCCCGGCTGCCCGGCTCGAGCGCTCCCAACATGACGCGCGCCGCCTCATCCTGGGTGTAGGAATCCGGGGGAACGGCGGTGCCGATGGCAAGGAGGGATATGGACACGGGCGGAGGGTTTGCTCCTTGGTGTTCGCGGGCGGGTTCCGGTTACCGCGATTGTCAATCCACAAAGGATATGTCGTACTGCCACGCGTCTTCGGTGCAGTAGAGCGAGAAGACTTTCTCGCTGGGGAAGTGCTGGATCTGGACGATGTTCTTCTGGTCCTCGAACGTCTCCGAAAGCAGCCGCTGGGCGATGTGGAGTCCTTCGATGGGGGCTTCCGCCTGGAATTCCAGCAGATACCACCACATGGGCTCCTTGCCCACGACCTCCTCGCCGCTGCCCATCAGGCGCCCCTTCAGGGTCTTGTTGGCGGAGCGTAGCACGAACCCTTCGTGGAAATAGGCCACGAACAGGGAATCCGACTGCGGGGACGTGTCTACCACGACATCGGTGCCTTCGCGGCGGGTCAGGGCCTCTGCCAGGTCGTCCTTGAAGAGACGGATGCGCACCACGGCCATCGAGCCTTCCACGGCCAGGCGCGAATACGTGACGTGGAAGTCATGCGCGGCCTCCCGGGCCGGCGGG
>JAQCDI010000306.1 GCA_027620595.1 Bacteroidota bacterium
GGGTCGGTGGTCTTGTAGACCCGGTGTCCGAATCCCATGACCCGCTCCTTGCGCTGCAATCGGGCGCGTACCCAGTCGGACGGATTCGATCCACTGCGATCGATCTCGTCCAGCATGGCCATGACCTGCAGGTTGGCCCCGCCATGCAAGGGGCCTTTGAGCGCTCCGATGGCGCCCGTGATTGCGGAATAGATGTCCGAAAGGGTGGCGCCGATGACCCGTCCGCCGAAAGTGGAGGCGTTGAGTCCGTGTTCGGCATGCAGGACAAGGCAGGCATCGAAGATGCGAACGGCCGATTCTCCCGGCGGTACGCCCTGCAGCATGTAGAGGAAGTTGGCGGCCGTGGAAAGGTCGGGGCGGGGTCGGACGATGGGCTTGCCCTGCCGACGTCGGTCGAAGGCTGCCAGGATGACGGGCATCTGGGCCGTGAGTCGTACGGACTTTCGCAGTTGGGCCTCGGGTTCCGTCCGGTCGGCCTCCGTGTCGAAGAGCGCCAGGGCCGACACGGCGGTCCGGAGCAAGGCCATGGGCTCGGCGTCCTCCGGCGTCAGGTCCAGCAGCTCCAGGACCATGGGTGGCAGTGGGCGTTCTCCAGCCAGTTGCCGGCCCAGCCGCTCCAATTCGGCGGCGGTCGGCAGCTCTCCCTTCCACAACAGCCAGGCCACCTCCTCGAAGGTGCAATTCCGGGCCAGATCGTCGATATCGTACCCGCGGTAGATGAGCTCGCCCTTCTGGCCGTCGATGTCGCAGATGCGGGTATGGAGGGCAATGACGCCCTCCAGGCCACGGGCTTCGGTAGGGGCAGGGGAAGCGGGTGTGGGCATGGGGATGCAGGTAGGCGGAGCGACGAGGACGAGCGAATATACGCGAAGGGTGGCGGGATCATTCCGGGATCTCGGGAGATTAACCCACCGATATTCAAGCCCGGACTGTTGTCAGCGCGCATCATTGCCTGACCGACCGACCGGCCGCGATCTCCCGACAGGGACGACCATCCTTTCCGAATCACGCGAGTCATGTACCGCTTCCCCTTCCTGGTCACTTTGCTAGCCGGTATCGCCCGTTTCTTGGGCGGATTCCGGAATGTGGCCCGCACGAAGTGGAATCGAGAGGTAGCAACGGAAGGAAAGACGGCAATCTCCCCAACGGAATACTTCGGATCGACCTCCGCTGCCGGATTCGGACAGTGGGGTGGGTCCATTTCCCATCCTTCTTTTTCAACCTCTGCAAGGACGACCCGGAGCGCCGCATGGCTGCGCACCAGGGTTCACCGGTATCCCGGTCCCCAGGACCGTGAATTGATCAGACGCTTGGTTTTGTATCCTGCCGGGTCGGTGGTTCCACGCAGCATATCCTCCAACAGAGGGTGGCTGCCGGGTGCGTCCTTCGATGAAAACACCCATTCATGTCGAAGGAAATCATTGTCAACAAGGGTAAACAGACCCGCATTGCCATCGTGGAGAATGGCGAACTGGCGGAGCTGTTTATCGAGAATCAGGAACACGAACGGACCATCGGCAACATCTTCGTGGGACGCATCCGACGCGTCATGCCGAGTATCCAGGCCGCTTTCGTGGACATCGGCCAGAAACAGGACGCATTTCTCCACTTCTCTGACCTGATCGACAACGTCGAGTCCTGGCTCAAATACGCCCAGACCGAGAATCCGGTCATCGGGACGTTCAAGGGAGAGTACACCACCAAGCCGGCAGGCAAGAAGCGCCGGCGTCCGCACGATCAGCGTCGGGGCGGACGGGGCGGGGAACACCACCACGTTGCCGACAAGGACAGCAAGGACAAGCGCAAAACGGCGCACGGACGTCAACACAGCTCGCACGATGCCCGCCATCGCGATGGGGACCACGACGAGCCGTCGTTCGATCCCACCAAGATCCTGAACCGGGATCAGCCCATCCTGGTCAAGATCTCCAAGGAGCCGATTGCCAACAAGGGAAGCCGGATAACCACCGACATTTCGCTTGCGGGACGCTTCCTGGTCCTCGTGCCGATGGCCAACTATGTGGCTGTTTCCAAGAAGATCATGTCCTTCAAGGAGCGCCGTCGGTTGCGTGCCCTGGCCCGGAGCCTCCTGCCCGAAGGATTCGGCGTGATCGTGCGCACGGTGGCCGAAGGTCGCAGCGCCAAAGCCCTTGATACGGATCTTCGCCTGTTGATCGACAAATGGAAGAAGATCGAGGCCAAGCTCCAGGGCAAATCCAAAACCCCCATGGTGATCCATGAGGACGTCAACATGGTCTCTTCGATCATGCGGGACCTCTTTACCGAGGACTACGACCGCATCCTGATCGATGACCAGAAGCTCTATCGCAATATCCGGGGCTACGTCCAGGCCATTGCTCCCGACATGGTGGATGCCGTGAAACTAGAAACCAACGCCGAGTCCATCTTCCAGAAGACGGGCATCAAGAATTCTGTCGAGGAAGCTTTCGAGGATCGGGTGAACCTGCCTTCCGGCGGTTATCTGTTCATCGAACAGACCGAGGCCATGCACGTCATTGACGTGAACTCGGGCCGGGCCGGTCGGGGCATGTCCCAGGAGGACAGCTCGCTCAAGGTCAACCTGGAAGCTGCCAAGATCATTTGCAAGCAGATCCGCCTGCGCGACCTTGGCGGCATCATCGTGGTGGACTTCATCGACATGCGCCACGAGAGCAACCGTCGGAAGCTCTACGAGACCCTGAAACGGGAATTCCAGGCTGACCGGGCGGTAACGAAAGTTCTTCCCATGAGCGACTTCGGACTGGTCCAGATTACTCGCCAGCGCCTGCGTCCCAGTATCACGAAGACGTTTTCGCTGACCGAAGACGGCAACGTTGCCTCGCCGGGTCAGGAGGGTCGCCCCCGTCGAACCATTTCGGAGCGTGCGATCGAATCGAGCCATGCCCGGATCACGCCGTCCGATCTGCTGCACAAGATCGAGGAATGGCTGTCGGCCTACCGGGAATCCGGTCAGTCGGCCAAGGTCGGTCTCAGGGTCCACCCCTTCACGGCGTCGTTCCTGACAGGCAAGTTTCCGAGCCGCACCTTCCGCTGGCGTCTGCGCT
>JAQCDI010000307.1 GCA_027620595.1 Bacteroidota bacterium
GCTGCGCCGGCTCATGCGCCGCACCTACGGGTACGGGGCGCTCGTCCGGGAATCCGTGCCGGCGAGCGAGGATGGAAAGTGGAAACCGGTGCCTGAGGAAGGCAGATTCCGCTCGCGCCTGAACCGGCATCTGGCCTGGCAGCACGACTATGTGCTGGAGAACCTGCTCTTCTACGGGGACATCATGGCCATGAAGAACAGCGTCGAGAACCGCTCGCCTTTCATGGACTACCGACTGGTCGAGGCGGCCTTTGCCATGGACCATCGGTTCAAGGTGCGGGACATGATGGACAAGTATGTCCTGCGGCGCACGGGTACGTTCGAGCGCAACCGGGACGTGCTGGATCGCAAGAAAGTAGGCTTTGCCGTCACGTTCACGCCCGATGAGCGACACCGCATGCTGGATGCCATCCTGTCCGGACCGCTGCCGGGGTTGCCGATCTTTGCCCAGGCGGGGACGATGCTGCGGGATCGGGAACGCATGGTCAGCGACAAGATGCACAACGTGCTCTTCCGGCTCTTCCAGGTGCACCTCTGGGCCGAGTGGGAGCGCGGTTGAGGTCAATTTCCGGTCTCCTGGATCGAACCGGATGGTCTTCCGTAGTACGGACGCTGTGCCTGAACCAACCCGCCAACCTGTTCCGCCATGCACGCTTTGCTCCTGGCCACGCTGATGTTCTTCCAGCAGGCCGCAACCTACAGTGGTACCCAGAACAAGATCGACGTGGACATTCCCCGACTGGAGGCGGAAGGCGTCCAGGTAGACGGCGTCCTTGACGAAGAAGTGTGGGCTCAGGCCGCGCGGCTGACCGACTTTTCCCAGTATCAGCCGGTGGACGGCCGCCCGGCTTCCGATCCGACCGAGGTCCTCGTCTGGTATGCCGCCGATGCCATCTATTTCGGCATCAAGGCCACAGAGCTGCATGGGGACGTGGTCCGCGCCACGCAGGCCAACCGGGACAACATTGCCTCAGAGGACCACGTGCAGATCCTTCTCGATACGCAGAACGACAACCAGATCGGGTATCTGTTCGGTGTCAACGCGCTGGGCGTCCAACAGGACGGCACCCGCTCTGATCAGTTCGGTGGAGGAGCCGGGGGCCGATCGGCCACGGGGGGAGGTTCATCGAACATCAATGCGCTCGATGGCAGCGTGGACCTGAATCCTGATTACACGTTCACTTCGAGGGGCCGTTTGACGCCGACCGGGTATGAGGTCGAGATCCGGATACCTTTCAAGAGCCTGCGGTATCAGGGTGCGGAAGTGCAGGAATGGGGAATCCACGTGCTGCGGAAAGTGCAGCATTCCGGATTCCAGGATACCTGGGCTCCAGCCGTTCGGGCCAATGCTTCGTTCCTGGGCCAGTCCGGATCGCTGAAGGGGCTGCGGGACATGAACCGGGGCTTGGTGCTGGATGTGGTACCGACCGTGACGAGCGCCTTCAATGGTGCCGAGAATCCGTCCGGCGACTGGGAATATGCGGACGACACCCAGTTCGGAGCGGATGTAAAATGGGGCATCCGGCAGAACCTGACGCTCAATGGCACGATCAATCCGGACTTTTCGCAGGTGGAAGCCGATGTCGGGCAGGTGGTCCTCAATGAACGGTTCGCCCTCTTCTTCCCGGAGAAGCGCCCCTTCTTCCTTGAGGGGCTGGAGCTGTTCGATACGCCCGGGCAGATGATCTACACCCGCCGCATCGTGGCGCCGGGCGGCAAGGTTGGCAAACTGAATGTGGCCACCATTCTGGCCGCGGATGACCAGGATTTTTCAGCTTCGGGCTCGGACAATCCGTTGTTCGGTGTAGTCCGGTTGCGTCGGGATCTGAATGGCAACAATACGGCCGGCGTCGTGCTTACCACACGCGAAGACGGGGACCGGTACTCCCGCCTGGCGGGCGCGGACGGGCGGTTCTACCACGGCGGCAAATACTACGTCGAGGCGCAGGCCGTCGGGTCCTGGACGGACACCGGCGCCGGCTCCGTTTCGGGATCCTTCTCGAACCTTTCCTGGGACCGGACGGGTCGGCGCTGGGGTTTCAACTATGCCGTAAAGGCCATTTCGCCTGATTTCCGGGCAGCAGCGGGCTTTGTGAACCGGACGGGCGTCGTGGACGCCCATGCGTACAACCGGCTCTCGTTCTATGGTGAGGAAGGGGCGCTTGTCGAAACGGTGGGCGGATTTGTCGGCATCACACGGATCTGGGACCATGCAGACACCGGTGCCGGTCCGATTGAAGGATCGGATGCGCTCTGGCCCTCGGCCACATTGCGCGGTGGGTGGCGACTCAACGGTGCGCTCACCCGCAGTTTCTATTCCTATCTGCCCGGCAGCTATGACGGCTATGACGTGGTGGCCTCGGCGGGAGCGGCAACCGCGGCCGCGTTTGTCGTGCCGGACAAGGAAACGGACCAGTTCAGCGGATCCATCGGTGTGACCACGCCAACCTTCCAGCTTTTCACCTTGTCGCTGAATGTGGCCCACGCGCAGATCCCGATTTTCTCGGAGGCCAGCAAGGGGGCCAGTCGCAGCTATACCGTTGCGCTGGATGCACGCCCCACGTCGGCCATCCGCGCATCGTTCCAGATGCAGCACTACACCTTGGAGCGTAAGGTGGATGGATCCCAGTACTCGAAGGAAATCATCCCCCGGTTGAAAGTGGAGTACCAGCTCACGCCAGACATTTTCGTCCGTGTCATCGGGCAGTATGCGGCCCGCGAGCGGGAGGCACTGAAGGATCGCGAAGGCAATCTGATCCGCATCAATGGGGAACTGACCTCGGATACCGAATCGAACGACCTGCGGATGGACTGGCTTTTCAGCTATCGCCCGAATCCCGGCACGCTGCTCTACCTGGGCTACGGCTCCACGATGGAGGATGCCGGGCAGCAGCGCTTCCAGGACCTGCGTCGACTCAACGACGGGTTCTTCCTCAAGCTGAGCTATCTCTTCCGCGTGGGCTGAGGTCGGCGGCCAGGGTACCACGAATTCCGGGGCGGGGCGCGGATGCGCCCCGCCCCGGAACTCATTCGTGCCGCAG
>JAQCDI010000308.1 GCA_027620595.1 Bacteroidota bacterium
TGGCTGACTCCGTCGCACTCCACTCGGCCCTGGCCGATTCAGCCGGCTTCAGGGCGTTGCTGGAGAGCAACTATCTGGCCAGCAAGGACCCCACAGTCGAGTTGATCAACACGATCGGCGCCCTGTATTTCACCTTGGACGGACAGGTCCAGGCGCTGTCCGAGCGGGAAGCGGCCATCGTGGACCGCCTGGCAGAACTGCGTCATCATCTGGCGGGCGACATGGCGTCGCCAGATGCCGGTTTCACGCTGCGACTTACGGATGGTCGGGTCAAGGGATATGCCGCATCCGATGGGACGGAGCCCACGTTCACCCGGTTCGAGGGAATGTTGGCACTCGATGCCGAAAACGGGAACGACACCGAGTGGGACCTGCCCGGGCGCTGGGAAACGCTGCCGGCGGCCTTTGACCTCTCTGTACCGATCAACCTGGTGGCCACGACCGATATCACCGGGGGCAACTCGGGTTCACCCCTGCTGGATCGTCAATTGCGCATCGTCGGGTTGGTCATTGACGGCAATGAGGAGAGCCTGGCTTCGGAGTACGTCTTCTCGGACGATTCCGGGCGCACGATCGCCGTCGACGTCCGTGCCCTGATTGAAGTCCTCGAAGTGGTGGAGGACGCCGATCGGCTGATCCTGGAGCTCCTCGAAGGCACGTATCACGCCCTGGAAACGGAAGCCGAGGCGGCCCGCCGCTAGGCCGGATTTCTTCCGAGCACGTCCAGGATGGCGGGAGCCACCCCGGTCAGATCCTCAATCGAAGCGAATCGGGTCGCTCCCGCGCCATAGGCCAGCAGCGGAACGGGATGCAGCGTGTGGGTACGTACGGAAAGATCCTCCATGTTGCCATGGTCGCTTGTGAGGACCAGCGTTGTGCGGGACCAGTCGAGTGCTGTTGCGAGCGCCTGCAGGAATCGGTCCAGCGAGTTCAGGCAACGGATGGCCGCTTCCATGTCCTGTGCATGCCCGGCCTTGTCCGTGTGGAAAAACTCGGCCGCCACGAAAGCATGTCGAACACACAGCCCGGCAATGGCCCTTGCTGCCTGCGCCTCCGAGACCGGCTCGACCCTGGTTTCGGCCACCCGCGCCAGCCCTTGGCCCGTCAGGTCGGCCGCGATGGCTTCACCAGAGCGTAGATGATCGAGTGTGCGGATCGTGACGCCAGCGTCCAGACAGCACCGGGTGGTGGTGGACCACCGATTCCGTTCGGCGGAAAGTCGGAAGAAACGCTCGGGATAGGCATTGGCAAAGGCGGCATGCTCCGGGCCGAGGCGGGCAAAGAGGCTCTGCGAGGCCAGAATGGGACGGGAGGAGGAGTGGGGGAAGGGGCCCCAATGGCGTCCTGCCAAGGCAGCGCAGTTGACGCCGGTGAACAACGTTGACTGTCCGGTTCCACTTTGCGGCAGCCCGTCCACCCCCAGCCTGGCATCAATGCATCGGAACGTCCGATGGGCTTCCGTCACGGGTTCGTGACGGTCGGAAACCCAGCCTGACCCTCCGGACAGATCGAGGAATCCGGTCAGTTCGCAAGATGAAAAGGGGTTCGCCGGACCGTCATCGCCCAGGCCGATGCCGTCGACAAAAAGGAAGAAGACGCTGGGTGGATGCTGACCGCTCATGGGCGCTCCTACGCCCATCCCGAATTCCCGTTCGAAGCCTGAAAGCATGTATCTTGGCGAACCTGCAATCCCCGCTCATCGCCATGCTGAATCGCCTGGTATCCTGGTTGAACGCCGCTGCTGCATCCGCAGCAGCGGTTCCCCTCGAAGACCGTCCTGCCGTCGTCCTGAGCGGAGGAGGTGCGCGCGCTGCGTATCAGGCGGGCGTTTTGCAGTACGTGGCCGACCACTTCAGCCTTGAAGCGGTCCAGATCATCACGGGTGTTTCCGCAGGGTCCATCAATGCTGTCCAGTTGGCGGGTTTTCCGGGAGAGCGCGGGGAAGCCGTTTCCCGCATGGTGGAGAGCTGGCAGCACGTGAGCCCGGAAGACATCTACGAGCCGGCCACCAGCATGTCCCTGGCCCTCAAGATGATCCGCCGTTCCTCGGATGAGGACCAGGAGTTGTTGCCGCGATCTGGCCTTGTGGACACACGTCCGCTGCGCAGCTATCTGGAGCGGGTGTTGGGCGCTTCGGAGGGAAGGCTGTCCGGAATCGGCACGAACCTGGATCGGGGGCGATTGCATGCCTGTGCGCTGGTCGGAACGGAGTACGCCACCGGTCAGTCCGTGACGTGGGTGGAAGGGCCCGGAATGCCGGCATGGGATCGTCCCAACCGGATCCATACCCGCACACACCTGACGGTGGACCATGTCATGGCCTCCGGTTCGTTGCCCTTCCTGTTTCCGGCCGTTGAGATCTACGGGCACTGGTTCGGGGATGGAGGAATCAGGCAGGTGGAACCACTCAGCCCGGCCGTCCATCTCGGAGCCACCCGCATCCTTGCCATTTCGACCCGGTACGGCCGCAGCTCAAGTGAGGCCTCCCGGCCGGTTTCTACGGGTTATCCTCCCGCCGCCCAGATTTTCGGCGTACTGCTGAACTCGGTTTTCCTGGATCGACTGGATCAGGACGCTGCGGGACTGGAGCGTGTGAATGATTTGATCCGCCAGATACCACCTGCACAACGGGCGGGTCTCCGGGAAATCGACCTGCTGGTGATCCGGCCTTCTGTCGACCTGGGAATGCTGTCCGGGGAGTTCCAACACGACCTTGGCGGAGTATTACGTCTCATTGCCAGAGGATTGGGCTCTTCCGACACCCGCAGCCCGGATTGGTTGTCCATGATCCTTTTCGAGCCGGCTTACATGCAGCGCCTGATTGAAGTGGGATACCGGGATGGCAAGGCGCACCACGATGCTCTGGGCAGGTTCGCCGGCGCTTGAGGGTCCCTGGAAAACTCCGGGCGAATGGATACCCATCGAGAGGACAGCCGGGGGTAAACAAAGCCCGGAGAAATTAAAGCCCGGAGCGCCGGAATCCGGGACAAAGAAAAAGGGCGCTGACCTGTCGGTAAGCGCCCTTCCTTGTAGCGG